>NZ_CP151278.1:0-217795 GCF_046736325.1 Paracoccus sp. ME4 | reverse complement strand
CCCTCGGTCGAAAGCGCGGTCCTGGCCATCAACGACACCGTGGTGCAGACGGCGACGGGGTCGCTGTCGCGCACCGTCGTCTGGCCGGGGCAGGGGCGCGCCACCGTGCTGCAGCTGATGCCCGAGCTGCCGCAGGACCGGTTCCTGCGCTTCGAGGGCAGCTCCTGGACCTTCATGCAGTTCCTGGCCGCCGCCAGTTATCGCGAACAGCGCGGCGACACGCTGCGCGCCGCCTATGCCCTGGGCGGGCGCAGCGTGACCTTCGATTTCACCATCAACGCCGTCACCAACCCCTTCACCATGCCCGAGATCCGCGAGTTCCAATGTCCGCAGAGCATCACCCGCTGACCGCCGCCGCGGGTCTGCACGGCAAGCATCCGGCCTTCGGCGATTTCGTCGCGGCCGGCCTGCCGCAGGCCCTGGACGAGGCGCTGGCCCGCTGGCTGCAGGAGACGCTTGGCGCTTGGCGGGCCGGGGCGGGGGATGATTGGCAGGCGGTCTTCGACGCCGCGCCGCGGGTCCGGTTCTGGATCGGGGGGGCGCTCCTGGGCGGGACGGCGCTGCGCGGGGTCTGGCAGCCCTCGCGGGATCGGAGCGGGCGGCGCTATCCCTTGCTGCTGGCGCAATGCGGGGGCGCGGTGCCGCTGGCCGATCCGCAGGCGGCGTTCTACGAGACCGCCGCCACCGCCCTGGCCGAACTGGGATCGGCCACCGGCTTCGAGCCGCGCGACATCGCCGAACGGCTTGGCCGGACCCTGCCGCCGTCGTCCCCTGCCGGTCCGGACTGGCCGACCTTCTGGGCGCTGAACGCGCGGCGCGACGCGGCCACGCTTCTGCAGGAGATCGCCGCCCAGGACCACGCCCATGCCGCGGCCTGCCGCAGCTATTGGTGGTTCGGGGCCGGGACGGAGGGGGCCGGGGTGCTGGCCTGTCAGTCCTGGCCCGGCCCGGCCGAGCTGGACTGGCTGATCCGGCACGGCCGGCCTGCCGTGGCCGCATCCGATGCCGAAGGGCAGGTCGCCCGATGACCGGCTTCCGCTTTGCCACCGGTGCCCGCACGGATGTGGGCGCGGTGCGGGCCCATAATGAGGACGCGCTGGCCGCGCTGCCCGAGCTGGGGCTCTGGGCGGTGGCCGACGGCATGGGCGGCCATGCCGCAGGCGATGTCGCCAGCCGCATCCTGGTCGAGGATCTGGCCTCCCTCGGCATCACCGTCGGCGCGCAGGATCAGCGCGCCCGCGTGCATGAGCGGATCGAACGCGCCCATCACCGCATCCGCGAGCATGCGGCGGCCCATCAGCTGGGCCATGTCGGCACGACCGTCGCGGCGCTGCTGATCCACGGCTCCGAGATCTCGTGCATCTGGGCAGGGGACAGCCGCATCTATCTGTGGCGCGACGGCCTGCTGACGCCGCTGACCCGCGACCACAGCGAGGTCGGGGCCATGGTCGCCAAGGGCCTGATGACCGAGGAGGAGGCGCGCGTCTCGCCGCGCCGCAACGTGATTTTGCAGGCGGTGGGCATCGGGGCGCATCCCGCGCCCAGCATGGTCAGCGGCGCGCTGCGCGACGGTGACCGGCTGCTGCTGTGCACCGACGGCCTGACCGAGCATCTGCCCGATCCCGAGCTGGCCCGGCTGCTGGCCGGCGACGACGCGCCCGACATCCTGTCGGAACGGCTGATCCGGGAGGCGGTCGCGCGGGGCGGGCGCGACAACGTGACCGTCATCGTCGTCGATTGCAGCGCCCTGCCCACGGACCCGGAGGGCGCATGAGCGCCGACCCCTCCGATCCCGGCGAAGGGGCGCCGCCGGACGGCCCCGAGGACGGCACCGTCATCGGGGACGCCCCCCTCCTGCCGGTGGCGCCCGCGGATGCCACGCAGCTGGCCGACGGGGCGGCGACCCCGCCGTCGCGGCTGATCGAGGCGGGCACGCTGATCAACAACAACTATCGCATCCTGGGCCTGGTCAGCACCGGCGGCATGGGCGAGGTCTATCGGGCCGAGAACGTCTTCACCACAGACACGGTCGCGATCAAGATCATCCTGCCGGGCCTGGCCAGCGACCCTGCGGTTCTGGACCTCTTCCGGCGAGAGGCGCGGGTGCTGGTCCAGCTGCGCCACGACGCCATCGTGCGCTATCACAATTTCGTCTTGGACGGCGCGCTGCAGCGGCACTGCCTGATCATGGAATTCGTCGCGGGCCAGCATCTGGGCGACCGCCTGAAGGCCCGGGGGCCGCTGGAGCCCGAAACGGTGCTGCAGCTGATGCGGCGGCTGGCCTCGGGGCTGCGTCAGGCGCATGACCGGGGGGTGACGCATCGCGACCTGTCGCCCGACAATGTCATCCTGCGCGACGACCGGCTGGACGACCCGGTGCTGATCGACTTCGGGATCGCGCGCTCGACCGAGCTGGGCGACGGGCTGGCCGGGCGCTTCGCGGGAAAATTCAAATACATCGCCCCCGAACAGCTGGGCCATCACCAGGGCCGCGTCGGTCCTTGGACCGATGTCTATGGGCTGGGCCTGCTGATGGCCTGCTGCGCGCGCGGCAAGGCGCTGCCCATGGGCGGCAATGCGGTCGCGGCCTCGGCGGCGCGACAGGTGATACCGGACCTGTCCGGCATCCCGCACCGGCTGTTTCCGCTGCTGCAGATGATGCTGGAGCCGGATCCGGCCGCGCGGCCGCAGGACATGGGCGCCGTGCTGCGGCTGATCGACGATCCGATGACGCTGCCCGCGCAGTACCGGCTGCCGCTCTGGCCCGCCGCATCCGGGGCGGTAGAGGCGGAGGGCGACGGCGGTGCGGAGTCCAGCAGCCCCTTTGCGATGGCATCTCCGCCCCCGGTCTCGCCCGCAACGCCTGATCCCCGCCCGCGCCGCCGGGCATGGAGTGCGCTTTGCGCGGCGGGCGCGGTGACGCTGGCCGCTACGGGCTGGGTGCTGTTCCGTCCGGCGCCGGACGCGCCCGCATCCGTGGTCCCGCCCGCCGCGGTCGCGCAGATGGCGCCGCGCGACGGCAGCACGCGCGAGGGGTTCCTGTCCGAACAGCCCCTGCCGCCGTGCAGTTTCGTCTCGCGCAGCGCCTCCGGTCCCGATGCGGGAACGCTGCTGATGCTGTCGCGCGAGGCGCCGGACAGGGGCGCGCTGGCAGCCGCGTTCGAGGCCCGCTTCGGCGCCCGTCCCGCGGTCCGCGACGTGCAGGTCGCCGCGCCGCAATGCCCCGCGCTGGACTTCCTGCGCGAGATCGCCGGTCGCCCCTCCGCCGCGCCGCTTCTGCAGGCGCGGGCCACGCCCGAGGGCGATGCGCTGCGGCTGGAGGGGCGCGCGACGGCGGCGCAGGGGCGCAGCCTGTGGCTGTTCCTGGTCGCGCCGGACGGACGGATCTACGATCTGACGGGTCAGGCGGCGGCCGATGCCGAGGGGCGCTTTGCGCTGGCCATCCGCAGCGCGGACGGCGCGCCGGAGGGGGGATACATCCTTGCGGCGGTGGCGAACGATCAGCCGCTGGCAAGCGTCTCGGCCGCGCCGGCCGGAACCGCCGCCGCGGATCTGCTGCCCCATGTGCTGGCCGAGCTGAACGGGCAGGGGGCTTCGCCCGCGACGGCCGTCGTGGCGGTGGCCGCATCCGACGGTCGCGCGGCGGCGGCGCGGGTCGGTGGCCGATGACCGGGTCATGCGGCATTGAACTGACCGCCCCGGGGTGGCAACACTGGTCCGCGGAGAGGGAGGAGCCAGCCGGTGGCCTATCGCAACGCTGACAATCGCGCGATGATCGCCGAAATCCTGGCCCGCAACGGGCCGCTGCGCCATGCCGAACCCGTCCCGGCGGAGGTCATCCTCCGCCATGAGGGCCGCGTGCCGGGCCTGCTTCTGGATTTCTGGGCGAACCATGGCATCGGAGAGCTGGGCGACGGCCTGCTGAAGCTGTGCATGCCGCGCATGTTCGCCGCGCCGCTTGGCCTGCTGCTGGAGGGCGATCCGGATTTCGACGGGCGCACCGTGGCGCTGGCCTATGGGCCGTTCGGGAACCTGGTCCTGTGGAACGAGGTCCACGGGCTGGGCCTGCTGTCCCATCCGGGCGCGATGATCGACGCGCCGTTCTTCGGCCGGGACGTCTTGGCGCTGGACGCCGACCGGGTCCTCTTCGACTATGTGCTGGGCAACGATCCGCGCTTCATGGACGTCTTTGACGACGATGGCCGCGAGATGCACGACCGCGCCCGCGCGGAGCTGGGAGAGCTGCCGCCGGGGCTGATCTACGGGCTGATGCCCGCCGACGCCTTCCTCGAGGTCGGGGTCGCGCAGTTGCAGGTCGTGGTGGCGGAGGAATGGATGACCGACAGGTTTCTGGGACAGGTCTACATGCTGCAGGACCTGATGGGCGACCGGCTGAACATCCGCGCCGTGGGGGCCCCGTCATGAGGCGGGCCTGCGCGCTGATCGCGGTCATGCTGGCCTCGGGCTGCCTTGCCAACGAGCCGCAGTCCTACGGCCTGTCCTTCGGCAGCGACGCGGCATCGCCGGTGGTGGTGACCTCGGTGGCCGTCAATGGCGAGCCGGTCGGGATGATGCCGCAGCTGATCGACGCGTTGTCGGACCAGGTGATGCCGCGCGCCAATTCCGGGTCGATGATCATGCCCTATCCGCCGGGAGACGGGCGGACCCTGGGGCTGGATGTGCAATGGGTCGAACTGCTGACGCGGCGCGCCTACAGGGCCTCGGCCTCGGTGCCGGTCGCCGCGCTGGAGAGCGACGGCGCCGGGTCGGTGGACATCGCGCCGGTCTTCGGGACGGGGGGGCTCATGCGGGTCACCTCGGACCCGGTGCCGGGCCCGGACGGCGCGCAGCCGATCCGCGACCTGCTGCTGGTCTGCGGCACGCGAGAGCCGACCCTCGATGCCGATTTCGCGGCCGATCCGGGCGCCCTGCCGGGGCTGGACATCGTCCTGGCCGCGGGGCGCCCGGCGCCCGGCCCGTCGGCCTGCCCCGCGGCGGGGGGCTGAGGGCATGGCACGCTCGCCTGCCGCCGTGACCGCCCGCGCCGCCGCCGCCGCCCGTCCGGGCGCCGCGGTCGGGGCGACGACCCAGACCTGCCCGCGCGTCACGCTGGAGATCGGGGTCTTCTTCGACGGCACCGGCAACAACGCCGCCAATGCGGGGCGCGGCACCGAGGGAAGCTATGCCAATGCGCGCTCGAACGTGGCGCTGCTGAGCCAACTCTACAAGGACAATGCCCGCTTCTGGGAACGCAACGCCTGCGGCGCCTACGAGCGCAAGTTCGCCAGGATCTACGTGCCGGGCATCGGCACGATCGAGGGCGGTCAGGACAGCACCCTGGGTCAGGCCACCGGCATGGGGGATTACGGTGTCGAGGCGCGCGTCCACGGCGCCTGCCTCCGCGTCGGCCAGCTGATCAACCAGCTGTCGCCGGGGGGCGAGCCGCTGGAGATCGTCCTGGACGTGTTCGGCTTCAGCCGGGGCGCCGCCGCGGCGCGCTATTTCGTCAACTGCTTCCGGCAGGGCTATGTCGAATACTGGCGCCGCTATGTCGAGCTGAAGCGCGCCTATCTGCCCAAGGGGCGGCGGGTCCGCATCCGCTATCTGGGCATCTTCGACACGGTGGCGGCGATCGGGCTGGGCACGGACGAAAGCAACGGCGCGGTGAACGTGCATGTCAGCGCCGCCCAGGCCAGCCGCATCCTGCATCTGACCGCGATCAACGAATACCGGACGAACTTCCGTCTGAACCACAACCTGCCGGGGGGCGGGGCGGCCAGGGCGCTGCCGGGCGCGCATTCCGATGTCGGCGGCGGCTATGGCAGGACGGGCGACTTCGTGAAGGTCCGCTCGGGCGGCACGCTGCTGGCCCAGACCCCGCAGCAGGCCCGCAACCTGCAGGCAGCCTTCCAGCGCAATGCCGGTCCGACCCGCGAGGCGCGCCAGGCGACCTGGGTGAACATCGGCTTTCTGAACGCCCGGGAGCACAGCCACGGCTATGTCGATTCGGGCCGCATCACGACACGGCAGCAGCGCAGCTTCATCGGGCCGGCCCGGACGATCTATCAGGTCGATGCGGCCAGCTACATCAACCGGCCCTGGGTCCAGCCCGGACTGTCGCGCATCCCGCTGCGCATCATGTACGACGACGCGATGCGCGCGGGCGTGCCATTCCTGAGCTTCACCGACAGCGGCGAATACCGCATCCCCGACGGGCTGCGCGCCATCGGCACCAAGCTGATCGCGGGTCAGGGCCTGACCGAGGCCGAGCGCCGCCATGCGCTGCGGAATTACGGCCATATCTCGGCCCATCACAACAGCATCGGGATGGCCGCGGGGGCGAACTATACGCGGACGGTCTATCCCAATCAGCCCGGCCGCGCGAAATAGGGCGCAGGGCCTATCCCAAGGCCTCCATGCGCCGCTGCAGCCGGTCGAACCGATCCGCCTCGTCCCCCGGACCGCGCATGATCCGCGCCAGATCGCCTTCGGGGTCGATCGTCTCGAAGCCCGGCCCGAACAGCAGCTCCCAGGCCAGCATGACGAACAGCCGGTCGCGCTGGCGAAAACCGAAGGCCGTCAGCCGCTCCATCGCGGTTTCCGTCGCGGTCCGCAGCGCGTCGTCGGACATGGTCAGGTCGTCGGGAAAGGCCGCGCGCAGCTCTCGGGCCAGCGTGGCCGCGTCCGACCGGCGCCGATCCTCGGCGAAGCGTGCGATGTCCCGGCGGCTCAGCCGTGCCGTCGCGGGGTCGCGCGGCACCTGGTCCAGCCCGCGCGGTCGCAGGATCAGCGCCTGCGACAGCGTCGGGTCGGGGGTGATGACGGCCATCATGTCGATGGGCAGGCCGGTGCGGGGGTGGAACCACAATCGCGCCAGATCGGGGCGCGTGGCCATGTCGGCGAAATAGATCGCAGCGACCGCAGGCTCCCAGAAGCGGAAGAAGAACCACTGGCCGTCCTCGTCCCGCATCCGGGTGAAATGCCGCAGATGGGCCTGCATCGTTGCGATGTCATTGCCCGACCGCAGGAGGATGCCCGGCGCATCGTCCCACAGCTGCCACGGCGCGGGTCCGCGCGTGCAGAGGTTGCGCAGAAGGCTGCTTTCCGCATCCAGCCGGACGATCCAGGGCGCCACGTCGCCCATCTCCTCGGCGGTCCGTCCCTTCAGCAGGCACAGATGGGGCAGGCCGCTCTGCTCCAGCCGGTCCTGCAATCCCGCGATCTTGCCCGCGTCGAGGACGGCATAGAGGTGCGCGTCAGGCCCCTGGTCTTCGGGGAACAGCACCCCGGCCAGCGCCGGCGGCACGGTCAGCTTGGGGTCCACCCCGAACTGGCCGTCCAGGGGTGCGGGGACCGCGATCCTCTCGACCGCCAGTCCGGCCTCGGGGGCGTCATGGTCGGCGATGCCGCGACGGCCCAGCCAGATGTCGTCGGTGATGCCGGTCTCCGGCTTGGAGCTGTCGGGCCGCGTCGGCGTCGTCATGGTCAGGAGGCGAACTCGGCGGAACCCGCGCAGTTCACGATGGTCCCGCCGCAGCTGGTCCGCGCGCCGAGATAGGCGATGCGCCGCCCGTCCAGCATCGCGCCGGTCCGGCCCTCGACGATCTGGCCGCCGCAGGCGCAGCGGTCGCCCTCGCGGGCGATGGCCCGGCCGCCCAGCTGTCCGCTGCCGCCCTCGATAATCGCGTTCGGCCCGTGCCTGGGGCACAGATGCGTGTCGCCGACGCGGGCCACGCGCGTCATGCCTCGTCCTCCTCGAACTTCGCGCATTCCTCGCAGAGCGGCAGGCCTTGGCGCGCCGCCATCTGCAGGGTCGGCACCTGCGCCCCGCCGCTGCCGCCCATGATCACGTTGCCCTTCAGGCGGATCGTAGGCGCCTCCATGGTGATGCCCGAGGCGTCCAGCGTGATCTTGCCGCCCGGACCCTTGATGACCATCCGCTCATAGGCCATCAGCGTGTGGCGCCGCGTGTTGTTGGTGATCGCCTCGCCCACGTCCAGGGTGTATCGGCCGAAGACCTCTCCCTCGAAGTTGCGGCCGGTCTCGTAGAGGTGGTCGGCGAAGATCGACTGCTTGTGGATGTTGCCCACGCGATGGACGTGGTCCTTGCCGTAATTCTCCTGCTGGCTGCGCCCGACATCATAGATCACGTCGCGGCCGATCGTCTCTCGGTGGTCGTTGGCCACCGAGATGGTCTTGTCGTTGCCAATCGATTCCGTCTGGTCATGGCCGACGGTCTTGGACCGGTCATGGCCGATCGAATGGCTCTCGTCGTTCAGGATGACGGTGTTGTGGTCCTTCTGCGCATGCAGGAAGACCTCCTCGCGGCCCTTCTCGTCCTCGAAGCGGAACTCGTTGAAGCCCTCGCCCTGATGGGTGTCGGACTTGAACGTGCTGACGGTCTTGTTTGCCGGAAGAGCATACGGCGCTGCGTTTCGGCCGTTATAGACGCATCCGGTGACGAGGGGCTTGTCGGGATCGCCCTCGAGGAACTCGACCACGACCTCCATGCCGATGCGGGGTATCACCATCCCGCCCCAGCCATTGCCCGCCCAGTTCTGGCTGACCCGGCAGCGCATGGACTGCGCGCCCTCCAGGTCCCAGTGGAAGCGCACCAGGATGCGGCCGAACGCGTCGCAGTCGATCTCGCCCTCGCCCACCACCATCGCGGTCTGCGGGCCGTGCACGACCGGCACGGCGGTGCGGCGCGGCGGCGCCATCGGCGCGGTGTCGGGCATCAGCGTGTAGCGCCCCGTGAAGGAATAGCCGTCGCTGCCCGGCCCGCCCGAGCCATAGGCCTCGGACACGAAGCTGTGCGCGGCCGAGAGGCACAGATGCGTCTCGCCCGTGCCCGGCACCGGCGCCCCCGAGAGCGTCACCCGCCTGCCCGCGCGCAAGCTGACGCAGTCGCCCGCCGCGCGGTTCCTGCGGTCCGCGCCGCGCTCCTGCGCCATGCGCAGCCCCGCCACGATCCGCCCCACATCCTGCGCCGGATAGTCGCCCGGATAGTCGAAGCTCTCGATCCGGCCCTGCGCATGGGCCGCGTCCCCCTGCCGGTCGGTCTCCATCGCCTGGTCGGGCGCGGTGAAGTTGTAGTCCGTCAGCCGGACCGCGCCGGTGGTCAGATTGCGCTCGGGCGCCCAGTCCCAGAAATGCTCGCCCTCGGCCTGGTGATGGCCGTCATAGGAGCGGAAGGGCCGCGCGCCGATGGTCTCGTGCGCCAGCACGTCGTCGGTCAGCACCAGGCTGTGGCTGCCCGCGGCATGGGTGAAGTGAAAGCTGATGCCCGCCCGCTCCATCTGGCGGCGGGCGAAATCCAGGTCGGATTCGCGATACTGCACGGTGTATTCCAGCACCGGATAGTCCTGCGACAGCTGCACCGTCAGCGCCGGATCGCCCAGCTGGGCATAGTCGGCCAGCAGCTCCTGCAGGATCTGGACGACGGTCCTGTCGTGGAAGATCCGCTGGTTGCGGCGGCGCCCGGCCAGCCAGAACCACGGCCGCAGGGTCAGGTCGTGGCGGTGCCCGTTCTCGCCCACGCCGGCCCACCGGGCGCGGGTGACGATGCCGTCGAAATGCTGCACGCCCCCGGGGCCGTCGATGGCGACGGTGGCATGGGTGCCGATGAGGGCGTCGAAATCCAGGTCGTCCCGGGCGGCCAGCGCCTCGATGCGGTACTCGAAGAGGTCGTTCAGATGGTCCGTCCCGTCAAAGCGCAGCAGCGACAGGACGTCGGGACCCAGGTCGGTGAAAAGCCGGCCAAGCCGGTCCGCCTGGCGAAGGGGGGCGTTCATGAGGAAGCCTCCGGGAGGAATGTCAAACACAGAGAATGACACGGACTATGACAACCAACCGCAACGATGCCAAGGTCAAAGGGCAGACATGACGCGGCATGGGCAACACGACGCCCTGATCCGGCGCGGAGGCCCGCACGCTTCCTTGGAAGGATGGTCCTTCGGGGTGAGCCCGGTTCGCGCATCCTGCGGTCCGGACGGCATAGGGGCGGTGCCGTGGTGGAGCGCTGAATCAGGCGCATCGCGGCGTGGCCGGGAGGTGCGTCAGGATTCGACGCGACCATCGGCCGTCGGCCTGGCGATGGCACCGGAGGTCAAGCCGACAGGCTGTGACAGGGTATCGAGGGGCAAGGTCACCCGACGGTCTGCGTAAAGGCCTGATCCGAAGCCCGAAACCGATCATGCCCGCCGTCATGCCGTTGCTTATTTCCGTTCGGATCGACGAAATCCAAACGGTGGCTCCTGCTCCGGATATGCGAAACAACGGCCGTCGTTCGGTCGACTGCCGCCGCATCGCGGAGACCGCAATGATTGCGGCCTGATCGCCATCGGCCAGCCTGATCCCGAAGACAGGTGCCTTGGCGCAATGGGGGCACGCCCTCCGTCGTCACGCCTGTTGTGACGCAAGCTGGGACAGGAAACATGGATCGTGACTCTTTGCCCATACGGCGCTGTCGGGCGGGTCCGGATGGGCAGGGCGATGACGGCCCGTCCCGCAGCTGGACCGCTTCCTATGCATGCGGAGGTGACCGGCGGCATCGCGGTGGCCTGCACCGATGTCACCCGGACCTTTATACGGAAGCAGGAGGATGCTCGGTCAACGAAGGTCACGCAGCACAGGTGTGCGGCCCCGAACGCGCGTGCCACCATCGGCTATCCGCTGGAGCAGCCCCTGCGGCGGTCCGGTCTCGGTTGCGCCGCCGCGCTCGGACCCCGCGCCGATGGCGCGCCTTGCCAGAACGGTCAGGCGGACAGGGCGATAGCGTGCCGAGTTGAGCGACGTCCGCCGTTCATCGTTCAGAAGGCGCATGCGTGCGCGCAGAGCATGGAGCGTCGTTCTCCATTGTCTTCGCCGTAACCTCGACGCTGCTGTCGCTGGTCACCGATCTGGGCGCGCGGCTGATGTTCCGCATCGCTTTCGGCCTGATCGAGATGACGAAGGCCGCGCCACCGATGATTGCCGCCCCGGTGATCATCGCATCGGCGTCGCCGGCTGCTCATACGGCGGCCCCGATGGCCATGCCCGGCTTGGGAATGTTCGCCTCGTGCCCGTGCCGGAGTCGGGCCGCTGAGCCGGATCCCGGGCGCGATCCTCCCGGCGGCCTTCGCGTCGGTGCCGCGAATGCACGGCGACGTGTCGACCCTGACGGCTGCACGGGTCCTATTGGTACGCCGCCGAGGGGGAGAGGGGCGGGACCGCGACAGGCGCGTCGCCTGCTGTCGTTATCCTGATGTCGAGAACGATGGACGCCATTCGTCGAAAAACCTGGCGCGCATGACCTTCGGCTACAATGCGGCGAAGACGGCCGACTTTCCGATTAGCTGACCGTCCCGCACCCGTGGCGCCCGCGGCAAAGGCGACCTCGACGCGCGAGACCCGCCTTTACATCCGCAGCGGGCATAGGGACACGGTCTGTCCGGTTCATGGTCAAGCACCCTTTGCGCCGTCGAAAGGCACCGGCGACCGCGTCATTCGTTCCAGGCGACATGACCCGGTTTCGATCATGAGACCTCGGGCAAGCTTCCCGGAGACGTGCCGGTTCGACCCCTTGGCCTTCCATATGCGCGCCGTGAGGCCGTGCTTGGGATCGAGTCTGGCAGTTCTGTCGATCCCGGCCGCTTAGCCCTAGCGGCACGGCAGCACGATGAGACGCCGATGCGGCGATTACCTGCGGTCGCTCACCAGATCACGGAGGGGGTCGGCTACTCCGTCGAGACGATTGCAGCCGCTCGGCCGCCGGACCTCGTGCTGGCAAGGACAAGCGACGACTCGGACAGCCGTGCCGCGATCGCGACCGAAATCAACGCGGAGGCGGCGCCCAGATCGCCGGCCGACCGGGACAGATGGAACCAAGGCACATCGCCTGCCAGATGCGCGAATTCCGATGCGACGATGCCCGTCTCCTCGGCGCGCCACCGCTCGGGGCCGCCATCCACGATCACCTGCGAGAGGGAGGTCCCGCGGCGGGACGTCACCGCGTCGATGGCCTCGCAGAGGCCGCGCCCCAGCAGGCCGCGACGAGGGTTGCGCAGGTCCTCCGGTTCCCGGGTTCCGGCCCAATCCAGCAGGCGTGCGGGGCCCTGATCGGTCGAGAGCAGCAGGCAGGCGGAGGCTTCGGCCGGGATGGGATTCCATCGCGCCAGACGGTCGCGGGCCAGGCCGCTGGCCGCCAGGAAGTCCAGCATGAAGGGCGTGACCTGACTGTCCACGGCCGCGACATAGGCGGGACCGGCGGGACTGCTGTCGCGCATCATGTCCAGCACGGGGACGACCGCCGTCGCATCGCCGAAGACCAGGCGCACATCGGTCACGCCGCCGAAGTCCAGCTGCGCGGCCGCGGCGCGAAAGGCATCGCGCATCGCATCGGGCCGAAGCGGGGGCGGCAGCAGGACGACCAAGGGGCGGGGCGCAGGGTCAAGCCCGCGGGCGCGCTGATCGGCAAGGCAGTCCCGATAGGCGCGGTGCAGCAGCAGGGCGCAGCGCGCGGGAAAGTCCCGGACCTCCTCCAGCTCCGGGACGTAGGCCATGATCTGCCTCTGCCCGTCGGAGCCGATCCAGCGGGGGTGGCGCCTGAAGAGGGGTCGCCCCGCCAGCAGCGCCGCGACCTGTTCCGCCTGATCGCCGGGTGCCGGCGTGCACAGGCCCGTCGCCTGCAGTGCCAGAGGCCGTGTCACGACGTGACCCCGCTGAGCTGGCGCAGGGACAGGCGCGTGGCTCCGATCCGCTGGTCCTGGCCGTCGCAGGCCAACGTCCCCAGCCACAGCATCGACAGTCTGCCGTCCGAAGGCCAGAGGTCGATCCGCGCCAGACGCATCGGCAGGGGAACGACCGAAGGGCCGAACTGCGTCTCGGCCTGGAACAGCGCCTGCGGCAGGCGGAACCGCCAGTCCATCCCGGGGGTGAAGCCCTCCAGCCGGACGGGTTCGCCGCCGACCAGGGGCTTGTCCGGCCATTGGTCGCGCGGGGCCGACATCAGGAAGCCGGGGTCGTGGTCGACCGGCATGGCGGGCGAGCGTTCGCGCCGCCAGGCCGCGTCGAAGGTGCCGGCCAGCGCGATCCGGCTGCGCCACCACCGCGGCACCGGCCCGAAGCCGACACTGCGCGACGCCTGCGGATCGCGCGCGCAGTCCATGCCGGCGCCCTCGATCCGTGGCAGGTCCGTCTCGGCGCCGTCCTCGAACAGGCGGGGCGCGCGCAGCCACAGGCCCGTCCCGAGGGGATTGTCCGGCGGCTCCGCGACACCGGCATCCGGCAGCAGGCCACCGAACGACGCCTCCCATCCGAGGGACGCGGCGCCATCCCCGCCGGTCGGTTCGACCCGCCACCGTCCGCGGATCAGCCGCGCGCGCCGCGGAGGGTGCAGCACCGCGCGCTTGCTCAGGGCGCCGACGCTTGCCGACAGCGCGACCGGCGCGTCCGCCGGGGCGTCCGGCTGCGCCCAGCCCCGCAGCAGGATGTCGGTCGTGGGCGCGCAGGGGATGATGTCGTCATCGGCCAGAAGGACGTCGTTGTCATGGCCGCCATAGCGCGGAACCATCGTGACCGGGATCTGCCGGTCCGCCATGCGGACGGTGCCTCCGGGATCGACATGGAACGTCGCGCGGACCCCGACGCACCAATGCTCATGTCCTTCCGCATCGCGCAGGAAGGTTCCGGCACCAGCATAACCTGTCGTGTTCCGCACCGTCCACATTCAGCGCGACCCGATCAGACCGTCCAGGTCGTCCCGAACCGGGGCAGTCAGCCCGCTCTCGACGGCCTGGCGGATGGGCGGCAGGACCGACGCGGCCAGGGCCTGCGCATCAGGCCCGGCCGTCGCTGCGGGGATGATCGCAGATCCGGCGCCGAACAGGTCCAGGGCGGCCAGCGTGCCCCGGCGCCCGAAGACCCAGTCATGCACCAGCACGACGCCGCGATCATCGGGGCCGAGGACCGCGCCCAACCGGCGCAGCGCGGCAAGAGCGGGGATGATCGTCATCCAGCTGTCGCTGAACAGGGTCTGTCCGATCGTCAGCGATCGCCGGTCGGGATCATGGGCGAACAGCCAGTCGGCCGGGCGTTCGGCCGAAGCGCGCAGCCGCCGCAGGATCTCTCCGGTGGATGCCGCGACCTGAAGGTCCAGCCCGGCCAGTTCCGAGGCCGTGATCCCGGCCCCGAGCAGGTGCCAGTCGGACCAGTCCGTCACGCGCGGGCCGCGCGCGGCCAGCGCCTGCGCCAGCCGGTCCGGCGCGATCCGGCAGCTGACGATCAGCGAGGCGGGTTCGGACATGATCAGGCTCCCGCATCGAAGCGGGTGATCCAGCGCAGCGTCTCGGTATGCGCGTCCAGGGGGCGCGGCACCCGGATCAGCTGCGTGGGCTTGTTCGGATAGGCGGTGAACAGCAGGTCGCGCAGGGCCGCGGCCACGATCATGTAGCTGCGCGGCGGACCGCCCGTATTGCGGTCGCCCAGCTGCGGCCAGCTCCCGGCGCGGATCAGCACGCCGCCCTTGTAGGGGTGAAGCACCGGCCTGTCGGCATCCTCCCGGGCCAGGCCCTCCTGCGCCCGGCTCAGCCGCTCGGCCAGGCCCTCGGGACCGCCCAGCCTGTCCAGGATGGGTCCGCCGAGGCAGGTCAGCCAGTTCACCCCCTGGATCTGATCGGTGCCGCGCGCGGCCAGGGTGAAGGCGTTCAAGTAGTCCAGCCCCGTGAACCGGCTGAGCAGCGGCCAAGTCTCGTCGGGGTGGCGCTGCTGCATGCCGATCTCATAGATCGGGGCCAGACCGGCGGTGCCGTGCAGGGGCTGCAGGACCGCGCACCATGCGGCAAGGCGCGCGATCAGGTCGTCGGGGTCCTCGCGGGCCAGGGTGGCCGGCATCGCCAGATGCGCGACCGACAGGTCGCAGGGCAGCGCCCGTTCCGGTTGCAGCAGGGCCGCGGCCTGCCAGCGCGGTGGCGTCTGCCCATCGGTCAGATGCGGGCCATGGAGCTCGGTCTCGGGGTCGATCGCGTCGACCTCGGCATGCAGCAGCGCGCCCGCCCCTTCGGCCGGCACCCGGCTGAGGCGGCTGGCCATGTGCTTCTGGACATGCGTGATGTTCGGCCCGGCCGCCGCGGCGAACTGCGCCAGACCGTCGACCACCGCATGACGGCGCGCGTTGAGGTGCCCGCCGCGCAGATAGACCTGCATCTGAAAGCCGATCCGCAAGACGGGCTGCCCGCTGCGGCGGGAGCCGATGACGATCTTGTCCAGATCCTGAAAATCGTTCTTCTCGTCCATGCTCGCTCCATTCGTTCGGTGCCGGTCGCCACGTCAGCTGGCGGCGGCGCCCACCACAAGCCCCCCGCCCAGAACCGCCGCCCCGGTCCCGGCGGCGGCGCCCGCCCCGCAGATGATGGTCGCGACGCAGGCGATGACCGCCGCTCCGCCCACGACGACCAGCGCGCCCGCTCCGACGGCGGCCCAGTTGATGTCCCAGCTCGATTCGGTCGCGGGGGCCGGTGCGGGGGCCGGGGCCGGCGAGGGTTTGGGGCCGGGCGGGGGCGGCGGGTTCCAGCAGAACGCGCATTCGACCGCCACGTCGATCAGGTCGTAATCCACGCCCAGATCGTCGGCGGCCTGGCTGTAGGCCCCGCCGGGCCGCTGGTTCGCGTTCGGCGTATCGCCCGGAAACTTGAACTCGACGATCCGTTGCGGATTGCCCCGTCCGTCCGTCTGGACGACATCGGGGCGGATGCCGCCCGAGGGCGTATAGGGGTTGCTGGTCGGCGCATCGCCCGTCCGGTTGCGGATCACCTCCCAGCCATTCTCGCCCCGGTTCATCGACACCTCGCGCCAATAGGGGCTGTCGCCGCGGGGATAGGTGCCGTCATAGAACCGCTCTTCAAGCTTGCGGGCCATGCAGCGCTGGAAGGCCAGGGCGGTCTTGCATTCGCAGGCGATCTCGCACAGCTCGCGCAGCCAGTCGTCCATGTCCAGGGGCGGCTGCTGCTCTCCCCCGACCGAGACCGTGTTGCCGCGGTTCAGCATCATCTTGTCGCTGAGCCGGCAGACGGGTTCGCCCTCGATGAAGACGTCGGCCGACCAGGACAGCCACGTCGCGCGGTCCTGGTTGACGCCCGATTTGATGCCGCCCCCCTTGCCCGGCTCGTCGCCATAGGAGATGCGGAACTCGGACGGCCGGATCGCGCAGCTGTGCCCGCCATCGGCGAACACCGTGCGCGATCCCCTGGCCAGGTCGCGGGAATAAGCGATGTTGACATAGGGGACGGGATAGCCGCCCTTGCCCGGCGTCAGGCAGATGTCGGGCAGGGTCGAGCGCACGAAGCCCTCCGACCCCTTGTGGCACATCGACAGGCCGTTGATGTTGACGGTGATCGGCATCAGTTCAGCTCGATCGCGGCCCCGTCGAGGACGATCGCCCCGTCCGCGGCCACCGTGACCTCGACCCCCTCCAGCCGGACGGTTCCGTCCTCGCGCACGAGAACGCGCGCGCGCCCGGCCTGGATCACGACGGCCCGCTGCGCCGCGTCATAGCGGGCGACGGCCATCAGCTGGCGCAGCTGCCCGATCTCCTCCGCCGACAGCGGCAGCGTCACCGGCTCGGCCGGCACGAACGATAGTCTGGGGTCCTGGCTGCTCATGACATCCTCACCTTTCCTTCGATCACCGCGCCGCCGCCCGGGCGCCGCGCCGCATCCATCCGGCCTAGAGCCCCACCAGCCAGAACCCCGCCAGGACCATGACCACCCCCAGCACCGCCAGCGGCCACGCGCCCATCTGCACGCCCAGGCCAATCGCCAGACCGCCGAAGGCGAACAGGGCATAGCCCAGCCCTGCCCCGGCCAGGACCCTGACGATCGTTGCAAGCCGGTTCAACATCCACGAACACCCATCCTGTCCATCAGCACTCCGGTCATCGGTCGGGAAGGGTCGACATCGCCCGCTGACCCATCTGGCGCAGCCGCTCCTGCGCCTCGTCGGAAAAGATCTTCTGCGGCATGAAGCTGTCCCGGACGACCGGGTTCGCGCCGACCTTGACGCTGACGCTGTAGCCCGCCTCGCCCCGGCTCAGCATCTTGAACCCGCGCGTGAAGAACCAGCCGGCATTCTTGAACGCGTCGCGGAGCGCGTGTTCGGCCGCCCTCCGGGCCATGCCGCGCCCGGGGATCTCGCCGGACTTCATGACGATGTAGTAGAGGGAACCCCATTCCGGCCGGGTCGGTGTCCCGCCCCCGCCCGCCTGAAGCTGGAAGTCCAGCGACGAGCTTGGCGGCCCGACATAGAAGCTGGTGACCTTCTTCTTCCACGACGCGTCGGGATGATAGACGTAGAGGATGCCCGGCGGCAAAGCCAGCCCGGTGCCCATGGTCCGCACATGGATGTCGACGCGCACCGGCTGACCGACGGTGTTCACGAAGGCCGTGCCGACCGCATAGTTCTTGATGTCCCGCAGCTGCAGCCCGTCGGCGTCGCGCCCGGTGCCGCCCTGCGACCGCTCGGCCAGGAACGCGTCCCAACCGGCGGGCGTGCTGAAGTCGAAGTCGGTCTTGGACATGAACGCTTCGAACTGCTCGCGGCTCAGCTCCACCATCAGTCCGTGCCCCCCTGCTGCATCGCCCGGAGATAGGCGGCCATCTCGGGCCAATATTGCCGGATATAGTCGAGGCTGCCCTCCGGCAGCGGCGCGGCCGCGGGTCCCTGCCGCAGATGCTGGCGCAGAAAGCGCGCCGCGTCCGCCGGGCTTGCGGCGGGAAGATCGGCCAGCGACAGGTCCGCCGGATAGCAGGGCGCGTCCAGCAGGGCGGGATCGGCCATGGCCTGGTTGATCTGCATGGTCGAGGTGCAGGACGTGTCCACCAGCCCCGCCTGACGAAGCGCGCGCAGCCATTCGAAGGAGGGCGCGCACAGGCCCTGCGCCTGTTCCAGCGTCATCTCTCCGGTCGCGACGGCCAGCTTGTCCGACAGCCCCACCCGGTCCGGGCATTGCGACGGCGCGGGCTGACAGTCATGCGCGGCGCAATGCCCGGCCAGCAGCGTGGCGTTTTCGGGCCTGCCCCACAGGGGCAAGGCCATCAGGAAATCGGGGCCGGCGCGACCCGCCGACAGTGCCGGCTCGGGCGCCAGCGACGCGGCGACGAAATCGGCCACGGGTCGGGGAAGCCTGTCGAGCCTGTCCAGAATTCCGGTATCCGCGGCAAAGAACCCCCGATCGCCTTCCTGCTGGGCCAGCGACACGATCTCCACCGCCTCGGCCTCGGGCAACAGGGTGAAGAGCAGCGAGGGAAACCCGAAATCCATCGCCATTCGCGGGTCCGCGGGCCGGGGCATCACCGCCTGGAAGCAGTCGGGCGACAGCAGCGCCGTCAGCAGGGCGGGCGGCTCTCCCGGCAGGGTGCAGTCATCGGCACGGGCGCCGGCGGGAACGGCGGACAGGATGACGGCACCGCAGACGGCGAAGGCGCGGATCATTCGTTCATCTCGATCCGGTCGGCGCTCAGCTTGATATGCACGCCCGTCAGTTCGATGACGCCGTCGCTTCTGAGAAGCAGGCGCGAGGCGCCGCAGCGCAGGTCGATCTCCTTGGCGACGTGGAAATAGCGCCCGCCGCCGACGGATTCGAACAGGTCCGTGCCGGTGGTGACGGACATCCTGGCGCCCACGTTCATCGAATAGGACGTGCCGACCGCCAGGCTCGCGCTGTCGCCGATGCGGGTCGTGGACTGCGTGCCGACCGCCTCGGTCCGCGACTGCGCCACGATCAGGGTGTAATGCCCGCGCGCGGCATCCGGACCGCCCTTCTGCGTCGCCTCATAGGCCAGCCTCAGCGGGCCGTCGTCGAACGCCGCCAACGCCCTTGTCGCACCGAGCTGCACGTCCGACGCACCGATCTCGGTCGTGGCATTGCCGCCGACCTGGAAGCTGTAATCCATGCCGATCTCGGAATACTTGCTGTTGCCGATGCTCTCGACCTCGGTGACATCGACCCGCTTGGCGCGGTTGTTCTGGACATGCACCTCGTGATCGTGCTGGGCGTGGACATAGATGCGCTCGCGCCCGGCCTGATCCTCGAAGCTGATCTCGTTGAAGCCTTGGCCCTCGTGGCTGTCCGAGCGCCAGACGGCCTTCGTCTTGTTCTCCGGCAGGGCGTATGGCACCCCATTCCGGCCGTTATAGACGCATCCGGTGACGAGGGGCTTGTCGGGATCGCCCTCGAGGAACTCGACCACGACCTCCATGCCGATGCGGGGTATCACCATCCCGCCCCAGCCATTGCCCGCCCAGTTCTGGCTGACCCGGCAGCGCATGGACTGCGCGCCCTCCAGGTCCCAGTGGAAGCGCACCAGGATGCGGCCGAACGCGTCGCAGTCGATCTCGCCCTCGCCCACCACCATCGCGGTCTGCGGGCCGTGCACGACCGGCACGGCGGTGCGGCGCGGCGGCGCCATCGGCGCGGTGTCGGGCATCAGCGTGTAGCGCCCCGTGAAGGAATAGCCGTCGCTGCCCGGCCCGCCCGAGCCATAGGCCTCGGACACGAAGCTGTGCGCGGCCGAGAGGCACAGATGCGTCTCGCCCGTGCCCGGCACCGGCGCCCCCGAGAGCGTCACCCGCCTGCCCGCGCGCAAGCTGACGCAGTCGCCCGCCGCGCGGTTCCTGCGGTCCGCGCCGCGCTCCTGCGCCATGCGCAGCCCCGCCACGATCCGCCCCACATCCTGCGCCGGATAGTCGCCCGGATAGTCGAAGCTCTCGATCCGGCCCTGCGCATGGGCCGCGTCCCCCTGCCGGTCGGTCTCCATCGCCTGGTCGGGCGCGGTGAAGTTGTAGTCCGTCAGCCGGACCGCGCCGGTGGTCAGATTGCGCTCGGGCGCCCAGTCCCAGAAATGCTCGCCCTCGGCCTGGTGATGGCCGTCATAGGAGCGGAAGGGCCGCGCGCCGATGGTCTCGTGCGCCAGCACGTCGTCGGTCAGCACCAGGCTGTGGCTGCCCGCGGCATGGGTGAAGTGAAAGCTGATGCCCGCCCGCTCCATCTGGCGGCGGGCGAAATCCAGGTCGGATTCGCGATACTGCACGGTGTATTCCAGCACCGGATAGTCCTGCGACAGCTGCACCGTCAGCGCCGGATCGCCCAGCTGGGCATAGTCGGCCAGCAGCTCCTGCAGGATCTGGACGACGGTCCTGTCGTGGAAGATCCGCTGGTTGCGGCGGCGCCCGGCCAGCCAGAACCACGGCCGCAGGGTCAGGTCGTGGCGGTGCCCGTTCTCGCCCACGCCGGCCCACCGGGCGCGGGTGACGATGCCGTCGAAATGCTGCACGCCCTCGGGGCCGTCGATGGCGACCGTGGCATGGGTGCCGATGAGGGCGTCGAAATCCAGGTCGTCCCGGGCGGCCAGCGCCTCGATGCGGTACTCGAAGAGGTCGTTCAGATGGTCCGTCCCGTCAAAGCGCAGCAGCGACAGGACGTCGGGACCCAGGTCGGTGAAAAGCCGGCCAAGCCGGTCCGCCTGGCGAAGGGGGGCGTTCATGAGGAAGCCTCCGGGAGGAATGTCAAACACAGAGAATGACACGGACTATGACAACCAACCGCAACGATGCCAAGCGTCGCGTGCGTTCGCCTCTTTGCGACAAGACGATGCGCCATAACCACTGTCGACCTTTCCGTCGGTTCGCGCGGCTTTGGTGAGGAAGGTAGGCTGGACCTTGGTCACCGGCCCAAAGACCATACGTCTCTTCGGGCCAGAGCAGTGAGTGGTGCCTGACAGGATTATCGGACGTATGAATATCTCTGGCGGCGGCGTTTTTGGACTGCCAGCGGGATTGCCGGTCTGCGGGATGCATTGGCTGAGACTTGCAGGTTTTATGTGGTCGACGTCACGACTGCTTGCTTAAGACTGTGACATTTTTCGACGTGACTGGCCTAGGGTCAGGACCCATTGATTGGCTTGAGGCCGCCGGGCCTGCATGATTCAAGCCCCCGAACTGACGGGATGGAGATGAGCAACCTTTTCTGGCTGACGGACGAACAGATGGAGCGGCTGAAGCAATTCTTTCCAAAGAGCCATGGCAAGCCGCGGGTCGATGACCGGCCCGTGCTGAGCGGCATAATTTTCATCAATCGCAATGGGTTGCGGTGGTGTGACGCGCCGAAGGAATACGGCCCGGCCAAAACCCTCTACAACCGCTGGAAGCGCTGGAGCGACAACGGGGTTTTTGCCCGGATCATGGTCGGCCTTGCCGCCGAGAGCGCCGAGCACAAGACGATCATGATCGACGCGACCTATCTCAAGGCACACCGCACGGCCTCAAGCCTTGGGGTGAAAAAGGGGGGCGCGGGCGCCAGATCGGGCGCACCAAAGGCGGTATGAACACCAAGTTGCACGCTGTCGCCGATGCCAACGGGCGGCCGATCGGGTTCTTCATGTCGGCCGGCCAGGTCAGCGATTACACCGGCGCGGCGGCGCTGCTGGGCAGCCTGCCGAAGGCTGGGTGGCTTCTGGCCGACAGGGGCTACGACGCTGATTGGTTCAGAGACGCGTTGAAAGACAAGGGGATAAAGGTTTGCATCCCCGGACGGAAGTCCCGCAAGAAGGTCGTCAAATACGACAAGCGGCGTTACAAAAGGCGTAACCGCATCGAAATCATGTTCGGGCGTCTGAAGGACTGGAGGCGCGTCGCAACCCGTTATGACCGCTGCCCGGAAACGTTCTTCTCAGCTATTATGCTCGCCGCAACCGTCTTGTTCTGGCTGTGAAACTCAATGAGTCTGGAGCCTAGTCTGAAAAAGTTCAATGATGGTGTTCTGGCATCGCCTTGAGGTCTTCCTTTGTCCAGGTCGTCACGGCGTGAACCTCTCCGTTCCCGTCCCGCATCAGGTCCAGCTTGGATGCCGGCACGGAGACCGGCTTGGCGCCGATGCCCAGGAAGCCGCCGACGTCGATGATGACATGCGCGCCCTCGCCCATGCCGTGGACGTGGGAGATGGTGCCGATCGTCTCGTCGCCGGGGCCATAGACGGTGGCGCCGGTCAGGACCGCGTCGGTCAGTTCGCTGACATCGAGGCGGGTGTGGTCTGCGTGGTTCACGGTCGTATCCTCCCAAAACGTGTCATCGCAAACGTCGCCCATCTTGCGGCGTTCCATCACCATGACGTGGTCGGGCCGCTCAACTCCAGCGGGACGAGGCGCGGCGCGAGGAGAGGAGCAGGTTCGTCTCCGAACTCACCACCCCGTCCAGGTTGCGGATGCGGCGCAGGACCTCGTCCAGCTCCGGCAGGGACTGGGCCGAGATCTCGACCACGAGGTCCCACCGCCCGTTGGTGGAATGCACCGCGGTCACCTGCGCCATGCCCGACAGGCGCGCCATGATCCGCTCGCCGCCGCGCCCCTCGATCCCGATCAGCATCAGCCCGCGCACCGGGGCATCCGCCAGATCGCCGCGCGTGACGGCGGTGAAGCCCAGGATCTCGCCCTCCTGATGCAGCCGCGCCATGCGCGCGCGGACCGTGGCGCGGCTGACGCCCAGCCTGTCGGCCAGATGCTGCACCGAGGCGCGCCCGTCGCGGCGCAGTTCCGCCATCAGGCGCTGATCCAGATCGTCCATTTCGACACGTCACCCTGTCCGATCCGGTCGATAATGCTGCCAGATTGGCGGAACGTCCAGTTGAATCCATCCCGATCCGCGCAGGATACTGACGCAAAAGGACGCTGCGCACGCATTGCCGCGCGGCCCGTGACGTCGAAGGAGCCGATTCATGACCCTGCCCTCCCGCCAAGCCCTTGTGCCGTTCGTCAGCGTCGATCACATGATGCGCCTGGTCCATCATGTCGGGATCGAGCGCCTTCTGGTCGAGCTGACCGAGGCGATCGAGGCCGATTTCCGCCGCTGGCCCGAATTCGACAAGACGCCCCGCGTGGCCAGCCATTCCGACATCGGCGTGATCGAGCTGATGCCCACCTCCGACGGGCAGCAATACGGGTTCAAGTACGTGAACGGCCATCCCGGCAACATGCGCCGCGGGCTGCAGACCGTCACCGCCTTCGGGGTACTGGCCGACGTGGCGACCGGCTATCCGGTGCTGCTCTCCGAGATGACCATCCTGACCGCGCTGCGCACCGCCGCGACCAGCGCCATGGCGGCCCGGTGGCTGGCCCCGCGCGACGCGCGGGTGATGGCGATGATCGGCAACGGCGCGCAGGCCGAGTTCCAGGCGCTGGCCATGAAGGCCGTCTGCGGCATCGAGGAGGTCCGCCTCCATGACATCGACCCGGCGGCGACGCGCAAATGCGTTGCGAACCTGGCCGGGCGGGGCCTGAGGGTCGTGCCCTGCGACTCGGCCGAGGCCGCGATCCTGGGCGCGCAGATCATCACCACCTGCACCGCGGACAAGCAGTATGCGACGATCCTGACCGACAACATGGTGGGCGGCGGCGTCCACATCAACGCGGTCGGCGGCGACTGTCCGGGCAAGACCGAACTGGCCCCCGCGATCCTGCACCGCTCCGGGATCTTCGTCGAATATCCGCCCCAGACCCGGATCGAGGGCGAGATCCAGCAGCTGGACGCCGATCATCCCGTGACCGAGCTGTGGCAGGTCATCACCGGCCAGGCCCCGGGTCGCCGCGACGCGGGGCAGGTCACGCTGTTCGACAGCGTGGGCTTTGCCATCGAGGATTTCAGCGCCCTGCGCCACATCCACGGCCGCCTGCAGGGGACGGGCCTGTTCCAGCAGCTGGACATGATCGCCGACCCCGACGATCCGCGCGACCTGTTCGGCATGCTGTGCCGCGCCGAGGCCGTCGTCGCCGCCTGAGCGCCCTGCGCCCTGCGCCCGCGTGAACCGAATCTTCACGGTTGCCCGCTACTCCGGCAGGGGAACAGCGCGAAGGACGGCGGGATGAGCTTTGGAATTTCACGGAAACTGACCCTCATGATCGGGGTCGCGGTGCTGCTCAGCGTGCTGGCCATGTCCGTGCAGCTGCAGGGCCTGCACCGCGCGATGTGGAAGGACAGGCAGGCCATGATCGCGGCGCAGGTGGACAGCGCCGTCAGCATCCTGGCGCATTTCGCCCAAGCGGCCGAATCGGGCGTGATGACCGTGGCCGAGGCGCAGGATCGCGCCCGCGAGGCGGCGCGCGCGATCCGCTACGGCGACGGCGATTACGTCTTCATCTATGATCCGCGCGGACTGCGGATCATGCATCCCGACCTGTCGCGCGAGGGCACGATGGCCTGGGACGTGACCGATGCCCATGGCAAGCTGCATATCCGCGCGATGATCCAGACCGCGCAGGCAGGCGGCGGCTTCACCGACTATCACGTCGAGCGCCTGTCGGGCGGAGAGCCGCAGCCCAAGCTGTCCTATACCCGCATGTTCGAGCCCTGGGGCTGGATCGTGGGGGCGGGTCTTTATGTGGACGACCTGAACACCGACTTCATGGCCGAGATGCGCCGGGGGGCGCTGTGGTCGGGTCTTCTGGTGCTGGCGCTGGTCGCCTGCGCGGTGCCGCTGTCGCGCAGCATCGGGCGTCCGATCCGCGCGCTGACCGCGATGATGGACCGGCTGGCCCGCGGCGATACCGCAGCCGAGACGCCCGGCCTGACCCGCCGCGACGAGCTGGGTGCCATGGCGCGCGCCGTCGAGACCTTCCGCGGCGCCACGATCGAGCGCAACCAGCTGGCCGGGGAGGCCGAGGCGGTGAACGCGCGCCAGGCCGCGATGGTCCAGCAGTCCGAGGAACGCGCGGCGCAGCTGCAGGATTTCGTCGGCGCGATCAGCCGGGGCTTCGGGCGTCTGAGCGCCGGGGACCTGACCGTGCGCATCACCGAGACCGTCGCGCCCGAGTTCGATCCGATCCGCCGTCAGTTCAACGACGCGCTGGAGCAGCTGGACGGCGCCTTCGGCGGCGTGGTCGAGGGCGTGGCGGTCATGCGCGCGGGCCTGGCCGAGATCAGCGTCGCGGCCCAGGATCTGGCGCAGCGCACCGAGATGCAGGCCGCGAACCTGGAGGAGACGGTCGCAGCCCTGGGCGAGGTGTCGCGCGGGGTGGGGCAGGCGGCCGAGGGCGCCAGCGAGGCGCAGCACGGCGCCGAGACCGCCCAGCACAGCGCCGAGGGCGGCGGAGAGATCGTGCGCAACGCGGTGGTCGCCGTCGGTGAGATCGAGCAATCGACGCAGCGCATCGGCACGATCATCACCGTGATCGACGAGATCGCCTTCCAGACGAACCTCCTGGCCCTGAACGCGGGCATCGAGGCGGCGCGGGCGGGCGAGGCGGGTCGCGGTTTTGCGGTGGTGGCCCATGAGGTGCGCGCCCTGGCCCACAAGACCGCCGAGGCCGCGCATGAGATCAAGACCCTGATCGGCCGCTCGAACGCCTCGGTGCGCGAGGGGGCGGACCTGGTCCGGGCCTCGGGCCTGTCGCTGGTCGAGATCGTCGAGCAGGTGTCGCGGATGCGCGAGACGATCACCCGGATCGCCACCGGCACGCGAGAGCAGTCCCACAGCCTGCGCGCCCTCTCCGAAGGCGCCGACCAGATGGACCGCGTGACCCAGCAGAACGCCGCCATGGTCGAGGAGACCACCGCCGCCGCCCGCGGCCTCGAGGAGCAGACCGAACAGCTGGCCGCCCGCGCGGCGCAGTTCCGCACCTCGCCCGCGTCGGGCGCGCGACCGTCCGGCTTCGGCCAGGCCAGGATGGCGGTCTGAACCGTCGCGCGGACGTCATCGCCGCGTCACAATGCGCGGCTATCAGGCTCCGATCCCAAACGGAGCCTGACCCATGACCCTGCCGGCCATCGCCCTCCTCCTGCTGACCGCGGGTGCCGCCCATGCCCAGATGCAGCACCCCTTCACCTATCCGCACCCCGAGGAGGGCACGGATTTCCTGACCGTGATCGAGATCCCGGCCGGCAGTTTCACCAAATACGAGATCGACCCCGATCACGGCTATGTCTTCGTCGACCGCTATCAGTCGATGCCGGTGGTCTATCCGGCGAACTACGGATCGCTGCCCGCGACGCTGGCGGGGGACGGCGACCCGCTGGACGGGCTGATCCTGACGCGCGAGCCCATCGTGCCGGGCGCGGTCATCAAGACGCGCGCCATCGGCGTGCTGAACATGATCGACGGCGGCGAGGAGGACAGCAAGATCATCGCCGTGCCCGCCAGCGACATCGACCCCACCTATGACGCGATCCGCGACATCACCGACCTGCCCGAGATCGAGCGGCAGCGGATCGAAGCCTTCTTCCGCGTCTACAAGCAGCTGCCCGAGGGCCGCAAACTGGTCGAACTGAGCGGCTTCGACGGCGCCGACGTGGCGCAGGGCATGGTGGCCGATGCCATCGCCGCCTATCGCGACCGCGACCAGGCCGCCGCGCAGTAGGTCACGCCAGCACCACGCGCGTCTGCCACGCCTCGCAGGCGCGCGACAAATCCACAGGCAGGGAGCGGTCGGTGAAGACCGCGTCCAGCTGCGACAGCGAGCCGATGCGCGCGGGCGCGCTGCGCGACAGCTTGGAATGGTCGGCCACCAGGAAGGTCTTGCGCGACTGGCGCAGGATGGTCTGGCTGACGCCGACCTCCTGGATGTCGAAGTCCAGAAGGTCGCCGTCGCGGTCCAGCGCCGAACAGCCGATCACCGCCAGATCGAACTTGAACTGCCGGATGGTCTCGGCCGCCAGCGTGCCGACCAGCCCCCCATCGGCGCGGCGCAGGTTGCCGCCGGTCACGATCACCTCGCAATCGGCATTGGCGGCCAGGATGTTGGCGACGTTCATGTTGTTCGTCACCACCAGCATGTTGCGATGGCCCAGCAGTTCGCGGGCGACGGCCTCGGTGCTGGTGCCGATGTTCAGGAACAGGCTGATCTTCTCGGGAACCTCGGCGGCGCAGGCGCGCGCGATGGCGGTCTTGGCGTCGTGATGCAGGGCGCGGCGTTCCTCGTAGCCGATATTGGCCACGCCCGAGGGCAGGATCGCCCCGCCATGCACCCGCTCCAGCCGGCCGGCCTCGGCCAGGTCGGTCAGGTCGCGGCGGATCGTCTGCAGGGTGACGCCGAAATGGGCGGCCAGCCCCTCGACGGTGACCTTGCCGTCGCGGCGGGCGATCTCCAGGATCTCGGGCTGGCGGAAGGTCTGCGACATGAATCGTCTCCGGTTATGGCGCGATCATGCACGGCATGGCGGATCAGGCAAGATGTTCGCTTTCGCGCGTTTTGTGCAGATCATGCAGGATTGCGACCTTCATGCGGGCCGCATGCTGCGCGAATCGGGCCGGAAACGGGGCAGAGACGATGACCTAACCGCTGCATCCCACTGAATTAATGAGATTAAGCTGAAGTGAAAGAAAACGAAAACAAAATGCTTTCTTTTTGCGGCGAAGCGGGCCAGAAATGCCGTGGGACGATGCGAAAGGACGGCGACGGGTGACAGCTTCGGGGAACATGGTCGATCTGTTCGTGATCGGTGGCGGCATCAACGGATGCGGCATCGCCCGGGACGCGGCCGGCCGCGGCCTGTCCGTCACCCTGGCCGAGATGGGCGATCTGGCGCAGGCCACCTCCAGCGCCTCGACCAAGCTGTTCCACGGCGGCCTGCGCTATCTGGAGTATTTCGAGTTCCGCCTGGTCCGCGAGGCCCTGATCGAGCGCGAGGTGCTGCTGCGCGCCATGCCCCATATCAGCTGGCCCATGCGCTTCGTGCTGCCCTACCATCCCGACATGCGGTTCGAATCCGACACGCCCACCTCGAAGCTGCTGGGGCGGGTGATGCCGTGGATGCGCGGCCGGCGCCCGGCCTGGCTGATCCGCTTGGGGCTGTTCATGTACGACACCCTGGGGGGGCGGCAGATCCTGCCCGGCACCCGGACGCTGTCGCTGGACGGCACGCCCGAAGGGGCGCCCCTGCAGGAGCGGTTCCACCAGGCCTATGAGTATTCCGACTGCTGGGTCGAGGATTCGCGCCTGGTCGTGCTGAACGCGCGCGACGCCGAGGCGCGGGGCGCGCGCATCCTCGTCGGCACGCGGGTCCTGTCCGCCGAGCGCCATGCCGACCACTGGGTGGTGACCACGCGCGACGCGCAGACCGGAGAGACCGCCGAGCACCGCGCCCGGATGCTGGTCAATGCGGGCGGTCCCTGGGTCGGTGACCTCATCCAGGGCACGATCCGCCTGAACTCGACCGAGGGCGTGCGCCTGGTGCGCGGCAGCCACATCGTGACGCGCCGCCTTTACGACCACGACAAATGCTATTTCTTCCAGGGCACCGACGGGCGGATCATCTTCGCGATCCCCTACGAGGGCGACTTCACCCTGATCGGCACCACCGATGCCGACCATCAGGACCCCTCGGTCAAGCCCGAATGCACGCCGGAGGAGCGCGACTATCTGCTGCGCTTCGCCAACCAGTACTTCCGCCGCCAGCTTTCGGTGGAGGATGTCGTCTGGTCCTATTCCGGGGTGCGGCCGCTCTATGACGACGGCGCGCAGAGCGCGACGGCCGCAACGCGGGACTATACGCTGAAGGTCGACCGCAACGGCGGCGCGCCGGTGCTTAACGTCTTCGGCGGCAAAATCACGACCTATCGCCGGCTGGCCGAATCCGCGCTGGAGAAGATCGGCACGGTCTTTGCCGACCTGCCGGGCCCCTGGACGCGCGGCGTGCCGCTGCCGGGCGGGAACTTCCCGGTGGACGGGGTCGCGACGCTGGTCGCACAGCTGCGCCGCGAGCACGGCTTCCTGACCGAGCCCTGGGCGCGGCGGCTGATCCGTGCCTACGGGACCGAGGCCGCGGCGATCGTCGCGGGGTCGCGCCAGCCCGCCGATCTGGGCGTCGATTTCGGGGCGACCCTGACCGAGGCCGAGGTCGTCTGGCTGATGGATCATGAATATGCCCGCCGCGCGGAGGACATCGTCTGGCGGCGGACCAAGCTGGGCCTGCGGCTGAGCGCCGATCAGGTGCAGGTCCTGGATGAATGGATGCAGGCCCGTTGGGCGCGGGGGGCGGCCGCAGAATAGCAGACCGTCGGGAGGGCCTTGGGAGGGGACATGACGTTAGAGTTGCAGGGCGTGACGAAGGTGGTCGAGGGGCAGGTGCATGTCCATCCCACCGATCTGGTTCTGGAGCGCGGCACGATGAACGTGCTGCTGGGGCCGACGCTGTCGGGCAAGACCTCGCTGATGCGGCTGATGGCCGGGCTGGACCGCCCGGCACAGGGCCGCATCCTCTGGGAGGGCCGCGACGTGACCGGCATGCGGGTCCAGGACCGCAAGGTCGCGATGGTCTATCAGCAGTTCGTCAACTATCCGGCGATGACGGTCTATGAGAACATCGCATCCCCCCTGCGCCTGATGGGCGTCGACCGGGCCGAGATCGACCGCCGCGTGCGCGCGACCGCCGCGATGATGCGCCTGACCCCCATGCTGGAGCGCAAGCCGCTGGACCTGTCGGGCGGCCAGCAACAGCGCTGCGCCTTGGCGCGCGCGCTGGTCAAGAACGCCGGTCTGGTGCTCTTGGACGAGCCGCTGGCGAACCTCGACTACAAGCTGCGCGAGGAGCTGCGGGTCGAGATCCCGCGCATCTTCGCGGAATCGGGCGCGATCTTCGTCTATGCCACCACCGAGCCGGAGGAGGCGCTGCTGCTGGGCGGCAACACCGCGACCCTGTGGGAGGGCCGGGTGACGCAGTTCGGGCCGACGCCGCAGGTCTATCGCCAGCCGGTGGATGCGACCACCGCGCGGGTGTTCAGCGATCCGCCGATGAATTTCCTGCCCTTTCAGGTGGCGGGCGGGCGGGCGTCGGTCGCGGGCATGCCCGCGCTGCCCGACGGGCGCTATCTGGCGGGGTTCCGGCCGAACCACCTGCACCTGTCGCGGCATGCCCCCGACGCGGTGTCGTTCGATGCGACGTTGGTCGTGACTGAGCTGACCGGGTCCGAGACCTTCGTCCATCTGGATCATCACGGCCAGCGGTGGGTCGGCCTGATCCACGGCATCCACGATCTGCCTTTGGGGCAGGTGCTGCCGGTCTGGCTGGACCCGCGCCACGTCTATGTCTTTGCCGAGGATGGCCGCATGGTCACCCCCGCCGCCTATGCAAGCGCCGCCTGAGGAGGGGTCATGGCCAAGATCACGCTTGAGAACCTCGCCCATTCCTATTCGGCCCATCCCAAGGGCCCGGAGGATTACGCGCTCAAGGAGCTGAACCACGACTGGCAGGACGGCGCGGCCTATGCGCTGCTGGGGTCCAGCGGGTGCGGTAAATCGACGCTCTTGAACATCATCTCGGGGCTGCTGATCCCCAGCCAGGGGCGCATCCTGTTCGACGGGGTGGACGTGACCCGCGCGCCCACGGCCGAACGCAACATCGCGCAGGTGTTCCAGTTTCCGGTCGTCTACGACACCATGACCGTGCGCGACAACCTGGCCTTTCCCCTGAGGAACCGCGGCCGCCCCGAGGCCTATGTGGCCGAACGCGTGGCCGAGATCGCCCGCATGATCGGCATGGAGCACATGCTGGACCGCAAGGCCCGCGGCCTGACGGCGGATGCGAAACAGAAGATCAGCCTGGGCCGCGGCATGGTCAGGAAGGACGTGAACGCGCTCTTGTTTGACGAGCCGCTGACCGTGATCGACCCCCACATGAAGTGGGAGCTGCGCACCCAGCTGAAGAAGCTGCATCATGATTTCGGCCACACGATGATCTATGTGACCCATGACCAGACCGAGGCGCTGACCTTCGCCGACCGGGTGGTGGTCATGTATGACGGCCGCGTGGTCCAGATCGGCACGCCAGAGGAGCTGTTTGACCGGCCCGAGCACACCTTCGTGGGCTATTTCATCGGCTCGCCCGGCATGAACCTGCTGCCCGCCACCGTGGCGGGTCACGAGGCGCAGGTGCCGGGCGGCACGACGGCGCTGGCGGGCCGCTATGGCGCGCTGTCGGGCAAGGTGCAGCTGGGCATCCGCCCGGAACATGTGCGCCTGTCGGCGCATGAGGGCCTGCCCGTGACCATCCGCCGGATCGAGGACGTGGGCCGCCACCGCATCATCCGCGCCGACCTGTCGGGGCATGACCTGAACATCATCGCGCCCGAGGATCAGGCCATCGGCGCGGACATGACCCGCGCGGTCTTCGATCCGGGCCGCGTGAACATCTATGCCGACGACTGGCGCGTGGCTGCGGCGTAAGGGGGGACCATGGAAAAGACCGTCAATCACAAGGCCTGGTTCCTGGTCCTGCCGGTGCTGGTGCTGGTCGCGTTCTCGGCGGTGATCCCGCTGATGACCGTGGTCAACTACGCGTTCCAGGACACGTTCGGCAACAACGTCTTCTTCTGGAATGGGCTGGGCTGGTTCGAGGACCTGCTCTCCTCGGACCGGATGTGGAACGCGCTTGGCCGCCAGCTGATCTTCTCGGCCATCATCATCGCGATCGAGATCCCGCTCGGCATCTTCGTCGCGCTGAACATGCCCAAGCGCGGGGTCTGGGCCAGCGTGGTGCTGGTCCTGATGTCGCTGCCGCTCTTGATCCCGTGGAACGTCGTCGGCACCATCTGGCAGATCTTCGGGCGCGTCGACATCGGCCTGCTGGGCTATACGCTGGACGCCATGGGCATCAGCTACAACTACACCCAGAACCCGATCCATGCCTGGGCGACCGTCATCGTGATGGATGTCTGGCACTGGACCTCTCTGGTGGCGCTTCTGGCCTATGCCGGGCTGCAATCGATCCCCGATGCCTATTACCAGGCGGCGCGGATCGACCAGGCCAGCCGCTGGAAGGTGTTCCGCTATATCGAGCTGCCCAAGATGGCGGGCGTGCTGATGATCGCCATCCTGCTGCGCTTCATGGACAGCTTCATGATCTATACCGAACCCTTCGTGGTCACCGGGGGCGGGCCGGGCAACGCGACGACCTTCCTGTCGATCGACCTGGTCAAGATGGCGCTCGGGCAGTTCGACCTGGGTCCGGCGGCGGCCTTCTCGATGATGTACTTCCTGGTGATCCTGCTGATCTCCTGGGTCTTCTACACCGTCATGACCAACCTGGACAAAAGGGGCTGAGCCATGGGCAAGCGCATCAACGGCAGCGCCGTCGTCATGATCCTCTATCTTCTGTTCCTGATGCTGCCGATCTACTGGCTGATCAACATGAGCCTGAAGACCAACAGCGAGATCACCGGCACCTTCGGCCTGTGGCCCCGGAACCTGACCTTCGCCAACTACGCCACCATCCTGACCGATCCGGCCTGGTACATGGGGTACGTGAACAGCCTGATCTATGTGGTGATGAACACGGTGATTTCCGTGGCCGTGGCGCTGCCGGCGGCCTATGCCTTCAGCCGCTATCATTTCATGGGCGACAAGCACCTGTTCTTCTGGCTGCTGACCAACCGCATGGCGCCGCCCGCGGTGTTCGCGCTGCCGTTCTTCCAGCTGTATTCGTCGGTCGGGCTGTTCGACACCCATATCGCGGTGGCGCTGGCGCATTGCCTGTTCAACGTGCCGCTGGCCGTGTGGATCCTGGAGGGCTTCATGCGCGGCGTACCGAAGGAGATCGACGAGACCGCCTATATCGACGGCTACAGCTTCGGGCGGTTCTTCACCCGGATCTTCATGCCGCTGATCTCCTCGGGGATCGGGGTCGCGGCCTTCTTCTGCTTCATGTTCAGCTGGGTCGAGCTGCTCTTGTCGCGGACGCTGACCTCGGTCGCGGCCAAGCCGATCGCCGCGACCATGACCCGGACCCAAGGGGCATCGGGCGTCGATTGGGGCGTGCTGGCCGCGGCGGGCGTGCTGACCATCGTGCCGGGGGCCTTGGTCATCTGGTTCGTCCGCAACTACATCGCCAAGGGCTTTGCCCTGGGCCGCGTCTGAGGAGGATACGTCATGTCATGGATGGCCTGGACGCTGCCGACCGCGATCTTCTTTCTCGTCATCGCGCTTCTGCTGGTCACCTTCACGGTGCTGGCGGTCCGCTTCCCCGAGACGCCGCGCCGCGGTGTCCTGGGGATCGAGACCACGCGCGGCGACCGCCTGTTCATCACGCTTCTGGGGTCCGCCTTCATCAACCTGGCCTGGCTGGGGACGATGGGCGCGGACATGCAACCCTGGGCGATGCTGATCTGTCTGGCCTATGCCGCCGCCGTCTTCCGGTGGGTCTAGACCCGACAGCCCGCCCGGCCGGAGGAGCCGGGCCCACACCAAGACCGCAATCCCAGGGAGGGAATCCGATGAACCTGAGACTGATGACGACCACGGCGGTCATGCTGGCCCTGTCCGGCCCCGCCTTTGCCGACATGGAGGCCGCGCGCGCCTTCCTGGACGCCGAGATCGGCGACCAGTCCGTCCTGACCCGCGAGGAGCAGGAGGCCGAGATGCAGTGGTTCATCGACGCCGCCCAGCCCCTGGCCGGCATGTCGATCAACGTGGTGTCCGAGACGATCACCACCCACGAATACGAAAGCCGCGTCCTGGCCCCGGCCTTCACCGCCATCACCGGCATCCAGGTCACCCATGACCTGATCGGCGAGGGCGACGTCGTCGAGAAGCTGCAGACCCAGATGCAGACCGGCGAGAACGTCTATGACCTCTACATCAACGATGCCGACCTGGACGGCACCCACTGGCGCTATCAGCAGGTCCGCAACATCACCGACTGGATGGCGGGCGAGGGGGCCGCGTTCACGAACCCCGGCCTGGACCTGGACGACTTCATCGGCCTGGCGCAGGCGACCGCGCCCGACGACAAGCTGTACCAGCTGCCCGTCCAGCAGTTCGCGAACCTCTACTGGTTCCGCCACGACTGGTTCACCGACCCCGATATCATGGCCGAGTTCCGCGCCGAATACGGATACGACCTGGGCGTGCCGGTGAACTGGTCCGCCTACGAGGACATCGCCAAGTTCTTCACCGGGCGCGAGATCGACGGCCAGCAGGTCTATGGCAACATGGACTATGGCAAGAAGGACCCGTCGCTCGGCTGGCGCTTCACCGATGCGTGGCTGTCCATGGCGGGGGCCAGCGACAAGGGCGAGCCGAACGGCTTCCCGGTCGACGAATGGGGCATCCGCGTGAACGACAACTTCCAGCCGGTGGGATCGTGCATGGCGCGGGGCGGGGCGACCAACAGCCCGGCCGCCGTCTATGCGATCGAGAAATACATCGACTGGCTGCAGAACTACACGCCCCCGGCCGCCGCGGGCATGACCTTCAGCGAGGCGGGCCCGGTCCCCGCGCAGGGCAACATCGCCCAGCAGATGTTCTGGTACACCGCCTTCACCGCCGACATGGTCAAGGAAGGCCTGCCGGTCATGAACGAGGACGGCACGCCGAAATGGCGCATGGCCCCCTCGCCCTATGGCGCCTACTGGGAGGAGGGCATGAAGGTCGGCTATCAGGACGTGGGTGCCGCGACGCTGATGCAGTCGACCCCCGTGGACCGCGCGCAGGCCGCCTGGCTCTATGCGCAGTTCATCGTATCTAAGACCGTCGACACCAAGAAGAGCCATGTCGGCCTGACCTTCGTGCGCGACAGCACCGTGCGCCACGAAAGCTTCACCGAACGCGCGCCGCGCTTGGGCGGTCTGGTCGAGTTCTATCGCTCGCCCGACCGGGTCCGCTGGTCGGATACCGGGGCGAACATCCCCGACTATCCGCGCCTGGCGCAGCTGTGGTGGCAGAACATCGGCGATGCTTCCTCGGGTGCCAAGACCGCGCAGGAGGCGCTGGACGCGCTGTGCGAACAGCAGGAGGACGTGCTGTCGCGCCTGGAGCGGTCCGGCGTGCAGGGTGATCTGGGTCCGGTCCTGAACGAGGAGCAGGATCCCCAGTACTGGATCGACCAGCCCGGCGCACCCGTCGCCAAGCTGGAGAACGAGAAGCCCGCGCCGGTCACCATCGCCTATGAGGAGCTGATCAAGCGCTGGCAGGAATGATCCTTGCCCATTAGCCTGAGGGGGGCGCGGTCGATCCGCGCCCCCCGTTCGTGACGAAAGGACCGCCCATGACCCATATCCTTGCCATCGACCAGGGCACGACCTCGTCCCGCGCCATCGTCTTCGACGGCGACATGAAGCCCTGCGGCAGCGCGCAGGAGGAGTTCCCCCAGCATTTCCCGCAATCGGGCTGGGTCGAACATGATCCCGCGGACCTCTGGGCCAGCACGGCGGCAACCTGCCGCGCCGCGATCGAGAAATGCGGCAACCCGCGCATCGAGGCCATCGGCATCACCAACCAGCGCGAGACCGTCGTGGTCTGGGACCGCAAGACCGGCAAGCCCGTCCACAACGCCATCGTCTGGCAGGACCGCCGCACCGCCGATTTCTGCCGCGAGCTGGAGGCCGCGGGCCATGCAGACATGATCACCGCCCGCACCGGGCTGCTGGTCGATCCCTATTTCTCGGCCACCAAGCTGAAATGGATCCTGGACCATGTGGACGGTGCCCGCGACCGCGCGCAGGCGGGTGATCTGGCCTTTGGCACGGTGGACAGCTGGCTGATCTGGAACCTGACCGGCGGCGCGGTCCATGCGACCGACGCCACCAATGCCGCGCGCACGATGCTGTACGACATCCACAAGGGCCGCTGGTCGCAGACCATCTGCGGCCTGTTCGACATCCCCATGGCGATGCTGCCCGAGGTCAAGGACTGTGCCGCGGATTTCGGTACCACGCGGCCCGACCTGTTCGGGCGCCCCATCCCCATCACCGGCGTCGCGGGCGATCAGCAGGCGGCGACCGTGGGCCAGGCCTGCTTCGAGCCGGGCATGATGAAATCGACCTATGGCACCGGCTGCTTTGCGCTCCTGAACACCGGGGACAAGCCGGTGGCGTCCACGCAGCGCCTGCTGACTACCATCGCCTATCAGCTGGACGGCAAGCCGACCTATGCGCTGGAAGGCTCGATCTTCATCGCGGGCGCGGTCGTGCAATGGCTGCGCGACGGGCTGAAGATCATCCGCGACGCGAAGGAGACCCAGCCCCTGGCCGAACGCGCCGATCCCGGCCAGCAGGTGATCCTGGTCCCGGCCTTCACGGGCCTGGGCGCGCCCTATTGGTCGCCGGACAGCCGCGGCGCGATCTATGGTCTGACGCGCAATTCCGGTCCGGCCGAGCTGGCCCGCGCCGCGCTGGAATCGGTGGGCTTCCAGACCCGCGACCTCCTGGAGGCGATGAAGGCCGATTGGGAGCCCAAGGGAGAAACCGCGCTGCGCGTCGATGGTGGCATGAGCGCATCCGATTACGCGATGCAGTTCCTGTCTGACATCCTGGGCGCCCCCGTCGACCGGCCCAAGGTGCTGGAGACGACGGCCCTGGGTGCCGCCTGGCTGGCGGGGCAGGGGCCGGGGATCTATCCCGACATGGCCGGTTTCGCCAAGGACTGGGCGCTGGACCGCAGCTTCACCCCCGCGATGGAGGAGGACGACCGCGCCGCGCGCTATGACGCGTGGCGACGTGCGGTCAAGGCCACCATGTCGCTGTGACCGGCTGTTGACGCGGCCCGGTGGGACGTTACATCGGGCCGATCACAGACAGGACATGACGATGACCCAGCACAAGGTGATCTTTGACACCGACCCCGGCGTGGACGACGCGCTGGCCCTCTATTATCTGGTACGCCACCCGCAGATCGAGCTGCTGGGCGTGACCACCGTGTTCGGCAATGCGCCGGTGGCGATGACCACCCGCAATGCGCGCTTCCTGCTGCAGGCCTGGGGGCACGACGCCCCGGTCCATCGCGGGGCCGAGGGGCCGATGACCCCCGACATGCCGCCCGAATTCTGGCCCACCCATATCCATGGCGACAACGGCCTGGGCAATCACCCCACCCCCGAGGCCCCGGTCGACGGCCCCGACACCGCCGCGCAGTTCCTGATCGACACGATCCGCGCCCATCCGGGCGAGGTGCGGGTGCTGGCCGTAGGGCGCATGACGAACCTGGCGCGCGCGGTGCAGATGGCGCCCGACATCGCAGGCCTGGTGCGCGACGTGGTGATCATGGGCGGCGCCTTCCGCGTGCCCGGCAACATCACCCCCGCGGCCGAGGCGAACATCTGGGGCGACCCGCTGGCCGCCGACGTGGTCTTCGGCGCGGGCTGGCCGGTGGTCGCGGTGCCGCTGGACCTGACCACGCGCACCTTCATGGACAGCGCCACCCTGGCCGATCTGGGGGCGCGGGGCGGCGCGGGGATGCAGCTGGTGGCCGATCTGTCGCAGGGCTATGTCGGCTTCTACCAGGCGGCGGGCTATGACGGGATGCTGGTCCATGACTGCACCGCCGCCGTCTATCTGACCGATCCCGACCTGTTCACCCTGACCCAGGGCGAGGTCCGCGTTCTGTCCGAAGGCATCGCCCTGGGCCTGACGCTGATGAACCCCGCCGACCGCCAGGGTCCCCTGGGCGCGTGGGAGGGCCGCCCGCGGCAATCGGCCACGCTGGACGGTCAGCCCGACGCGATCCTGGCACGCATCGCGCAGGTCTGTACGGCCTGATCGATCCGACGGGACGATCCTGTGCGATTGTCCCGTCCCATCGAACACAGAGCGCGCGTTTTCGCGCCTAATCTTTCGTTTTTGTAACCCTTATCTGACAGTCATCGGAAGGGAATGGGCGGGCACCCGGCGCGCCACCGCTTCCAAGATGTTGCAAGAACAAGGAAAATGACGATGAAAAACTTTGCTTATGCCCTGGTCGCCCTGTCCCTGACCGCCGGTGGCGCGATGGCCGCCTCCTCCAGCGATTTCACCACCCCCAAGGCGCCCGCACAGACCGTCGAGGTTCCCGCCGGCGACGTGATGACCGCGCGCGAGCTGTCGCAGGCTGGCCTGAAGGCCGACGACCTGGTGACCATCACCCGCATCAACACGACCGAAGAAACCGCCAGCATTGATAATTCCAGCCGCGGCTTCTACTGATCATGCGACCGGACGGCCCCTGATGGGGCTGACGGGCCGCCATCCCCACCGGGGTGGCGGCCCTTTTCCATATCCGGTGACAGGCGGGAACCGGGACATGGACATCAAGGTGCTGCGCAGCTTCGTCGCCATCATCGAGGAGGGCAGCTTTGCCGCCGCCGCCCGCCGCATGGGCGTCTCCAAGAGCATGTGCTCGAAGATGATCGCCGATCTGGAGGCCGATCTGGGGACCCGCCTGCTGACCCGCACCACCCGCGCGGTGACGCCCACCGCGGCGGGCCAGGCTTTCCACGACCGCGTGGCCCAGATCCTGACCCAGCTGGACGCGGCCTTCGAGGCCGTCCGCGCCGCCTCCAGCCGCCCCTCGGGTCCGCTGAAGGTGGGCGCGCCGGTCCAGTACACGCTGAAGGTCCTGAAGCCGCACCTGATGCGCTTCATGGAGGATTTTCCGGACATCCAGCTGGACATGGTGCTGGACGACAGCCGGTCGGACATGACCCGCGACGGCTTCGACGCGGTGATCCGCATCGGCACGCTGGAGGACAGCAGCCTGCATGCCCGCCGCCTGCATGACGCGAACATCCTGCTGGTCGCCTCGCCCGACTATGTCGCGCGCCACGGCAGCCCTGACCAGCCGTCGGACCTGCGCGACCATCTGTGCCTGCACTACACCAACCTGCGCGGCCCCGGCACCTGGCCGCTGCGCCACGGGAACGATGTCGTCTATCAGAAGATCACCCCGGCTTTCTCCAGCAACAACGGAGAGCTGTTGCGCGCGCTGGCCGTGGCGGGCAAGGGCATCGCGCTGGCCCCCGAATTCCAGGTGGCCGACGATCTGGCGCGCGGACTGCTGGTGCAGGTCCTGCCCGATCACGCCCTGCCCGGCGTGCCGATCCATGTGGTCTATTCCAGCCGCAAGCTGGTCACCGCATCGCTGGCGGCGTTCCTGGACTTCATGGCACGGCTGGAGCTGGGCCGGACAGAATGACGCCTTGCACCCGGCGGGGCGGCATGGCCTGCTGCGCCGAACGACGAAAGGATCGGGTATGGGCGGGCAGGGCGACGTGGCGATCATCGGCGCGGGCATAACTGGGCTGACCTGCGCGCGGGCGCTGGCGGATGCCGGGCTGCGGGTCGCGGTCTTCGACAAGGGGCGCGGGCCGGGCGGGCGCATGTCGACGCGGCGCACGGATGGCGGGCTGCAGTTCGATCACGGCGCGCAGCTGCTGCCCGCGCGCGACCCCGACTTTGCCGCCTGGCTGGCGGATGGCGGCCATGCGGCCCCCTGGCCCGGTCAGCACGGATGGGTCGGACGCCCGGCCATGGCCGCGATCCCCCGCGCGATGGCGCAGGGGTTGGATCTGCATCAGGGCGCGGCGGTGAACCGGCTGATCCGCCGCGACGGTCTCTGGCATCTGGGCGGCGAGGGGATCGACCATCGCGCCGCCCGCGTCGTGCTGGCCATCCCGGCGCCGCAGGCACGCGACCTGCTGGGCGGTGACGACCCGCTGTCGGCCGATCTGGCGCAGGTCCGCTTTCACGCGAGCGTCACGGTCATGGCGGCGCTGGACCCGGATGCGCCGCGGCCCTTCGTCACGCGCAGGGGGCAGGGGCCGCTGGCCTGGATCGCGCAGGATGGCACGAAACCCGGCCGCGCGGGGCAGCCCCTGACGACCTGGGTCGTGCAGGCCGATCCGGACTGGAGCATGGCGCATATCGACCTGCCCTTCGACGAACTGGCCGCGATGATCGCGCCGCTGCTGCTGGCGGAGCTGGGCGCGCGGCCCGATCAGCTGCGCCACGCCGCGGCGCATCGCTGGCTTTACGCGCAGGCGGAGCGGCCCCTGGGGCGGGCCTTCCTGCAGGACGACGCGCGGGGGCTGATCGTCGGCGGGGATTGGGCGCTTGGGCCATTGGCCGAACATGGCTGGGCCAGCGGGCGGGCGATGGCCGCGCATCTTCTGGCCCGCGCATCGTGACCGAGGAGCGCACCCCCCGCCCGGTGCCGCAGGGCCGCCTGACGCGGATGCTGCGCCTTGGCGGGCTGGCCGGGGGCATCGGCACGCGGGCGCTGGCGGGGGGCGCGCGGCAGCTGGCGACGGGGCGGCGGCCCACCGCGCAGGAGCTGTTCCTGACCCCCGCCAATGCCGCGCGACTGGCCGCGCAGCTGGCGCAGATGCGCGGCGCGGCGATGAAGATGGGGCAGCTGATCTCCATGGAGGCGGGCGATTTCCTGCCCCCCGAACTGACCGCGATCCTGTCGCGGCTGCGCGCCGATGCCGACCCGATGCCCCCCAAGCAGCTGCAGGCGGTGCTGGACCGGGCCTGGGGGCCGGGCTGGCTGCGCCATTTCGCGCGTTTCCAGGTCCGTCCGATCGCCGCGGCCTCCATCGGGCAGGTGCATCGCGCGCAGACCCGCGACGGGCGCGATCTGGCGATCAAGGTGCAGTATCCCGGCGTGCGCGCCAGCATCGACAGCGACATCGACAATATAGGGCTGATGATGCGCATTCCCGGCCTGCTGCCCGAGGGCGTCGATCTGCCCGCGCTGATGGCCGAGGCCCGCACCCAGCTGCATGCTGAGGCCGATTACGCGCGCGAGGCCGCGCAGATGCGGGCCTATGGCGCCAACCTGGCCGGACGCGACGCGTTCCTGCTGCCGCGTCCCGACGACCGGTTCACCACGCCCGACGTGCTGGCCATGGACTTCATCGACAGCCGCCCCATCGAGACGCTGGCCGAGGCGCCCCAGCCCGTGCGCGACGCGGCCGCGCGCAATCTCTCGGAGCTGGTGATCGAGGAGCTGTTCCGCTTCAACCTGATGCAGACCGATCCGAACTTCGCCAATTACCGCTGGCAGCCCGATCCGGGGCATCCCGATGGCGGGCGCATCGTGCTGCTGGATTTCGGGGCGACGCGGGGGTTCTCGCCCGAGGTCGCGCCGCGCTATCTGGCGCTGCTGCGGGCGGCGCTGGACGGGGACCGCGACGCGATCGCCGATGCGGCCATAGCCATCGGCTATTTCCGCGCCGATACCGAGCCTGCGCATCGCGACCTGCTGATGGCGATGATGGAGCTGGCCTTCCGCCCCCTGCGTCAGGGCGGCGTGATGGACCTGGCGGCGACCGACATCCCGCGCCAGGTGGCCGATCTGGCGATGCAGGCGGCGCAGGCCCGCGCGCGTGCCGAGATGCCGCCCCCCGAGATCCTGTTCCTGCACCGCAAGATCGGCGGGCTCTATCTGCTGCTCGCGCGGCTGCGGGCGCGGGTCGATCTGGACGCGCTGATCCGCCCCGATGCGCTGGAGGCGATGCTGCAGGCGCGGCGCTAGGCCTGCTGGTCGATCTCGTGCAGTCGGTCGCGGGTCAGGCGCAGGATCATGCGGAACTCGTCGGAGACGGCCAGCGCCTGTCCCATGCCCTCGGCGGGGACCGCGCCGGGGTCCTCCTGCCCGTCGCGCAGCGTCTCACGCGCGCTCAGCCAGTCCATCACGGGTTGCCGGGCCTCCGGGTCCAGTGCCGCGACCAGCCGCGCCAGCAGGCGGCGTTGCGCGACAAGGCGGGCTTCCAGCGTGGCAAGGGCGTCGTCGGTCATGGTGCGTCCTGAGGGTTGGGGTGTTGCGCTCAACGCGCCCGGCCCGCCACGGGTTCAGCGTGGCGCGTCAGCGACGAAGCTCTCGGCCAGAAGATCGCCCAGAAGCGCCGCCACATCCCGGGTCAGCCTGTCGCGGCCCACATCGGGAAAGACCTCGGCCAGCGTCTCTGCCAGATCGGCAGCGCTGCCGGGCAGTTCCAGCAGAGTCCAGACCGCATGCGCCACCGGGTTCAGATGCCAGATCGTGGTCGCGCGCGGGGTCCACAGAAACGCCCCCGCCCCCATCCGGCGCAGCATGACGTCGCCGCGTTGCGCCATCCGGCGGTCGGGCGCGACCGGCGCGACGGTCCGGTCGGGCGCATGCAGCGGATCGGGCAGGGCGGGGGCCAGCGGCACGTTGGTCTCGGGGCCCGCATCGGGGGCGAAGGCCCGGCGCAGCAGCGCCACCGCCTGTTCCAGATCGGCATAGACCAGCCGCAGGCAGCTCAGCCGTGCGGCCAGATCGCCGGTCAGCGCAAAGGCCTGCTGCGCATGGCCCAGATCGCCCATGTTCTGCGCCAGAAGGTGATGGACGGCCTGATCGGGCGTCATGCGGTGCAGCGTCGCGGGGCCTTTGTCGTGGCGGTCCAGCACGATCAGCGTGCCGGGCCTGGCCTGCGTGCCGTGCGGCGCGATGGTGGGCGCGGCCAGATAGGCATAGCTGGCATCGCGCGGCCCCGGTGTCGCCGCGACATGGGCGCGAAAGGCCGGGCTTGCCGCGCGCGGCAGCGGCAGGCGCAGGCGGGGCGCGATGCCAAGGGCGATGGCCTGGCCGTCCGGGGTCAGCGGCAGGACATCGTCGCAGAAGACGGTGACGTCGGGCTCGGCCGTCAGGCGCGCGATCAGGGTGCTCTTGCCCGCGCGCATGGGGCCTGCGACCATGATCAGGTCGCCCGCAAAGCGGAACGCGCCGCAATGCAGCGCCAGACAGCCGGGCCGTCCGTCCAGAAACCCGTCCGCCAGATCCGCGATCAGCGCGCAGGCCGCCCCCGCCCGGTCCAGCCCCGACAGATCGCCATCATAGAAGGGCGAGCGGGCGACGAAGCCGTCCCGCCCGGCCGTCAGGCTGGCGCGCCGGTCGCCGGGCCGCGGAGCGTCGAGGACCTGCGGCTGCCAGCCGTTGATCGCGCCCAACAGCGCATCCCGCACCGCGTCCGCGCCGGTCAGGCGGATCGACAGGCCGGTGCCGGGAAAGTGCAGGTGCCGGACCGGGCCGCGCGGCAGGGGCGCGGACCGGAGCGGGCGTTTGCGGGACGGGCGGGCCATGCCGGCTCAGCCGCGCGACGGCTTGGACCAGTCGCGCCGGGCCGTCGGGCGCGAGGCGCGGCTGCTGCGGCGATATCCGCGGGCCGGGCGCGAGGCGCGGGCGCGGTTGCCGGCGGGACGCGAGGCGCGGCTGGCCCGTCCGCGACCCGATCCGCCGCGACCCCGGCCCGAGCCTGCGCGGCCCGCGCCACCACGGCCGGACCCACCCCGGCCCGAACTGCCCCGACCCGAATTGCCCCGTCCGGAATTGCCCCCACCGGACCCACCGCGCCCGGACCCGCCGCGGCCGGAGTTTCCGCCGCGGCCGCCGCCGCGACCGCTGGCGCCGCTGGCATGGGCGGTGCCGAAGCCTGCCAGCGCAGGCGCCACATAGATCGCCCCGGCGGCGCCCGCCGCAAGGCCCAGCTTGGCCAGAAGGCCCCGGCGCGACAGGCGGATGTCGGATGTGTCGGACATGATCGTGTTCCCTTTCCTGGTGTTGCCGGGCCGGTCTTGCCCGGCCCATCCCTGCAACGGAGGGCGGGGGGCGCTTATTCCGCCCCGACCGAAAAAATTCGGTCCTGCCCCCCGGCGCAGGCCGACGGGGAGACGATGAGCCCGTGACCGAAGACCGGATCGCGGCCCGCATCGCCCAGATCGGCGGCGCAGGTGAACAGCCGCCTGCGGGCATCGGCGGCGCTGAGCCCGTCGCGCGCCATGCCAAGCGCCATGGCCGCCGACACGAAGGGCGCCGCGTAGGAGGTCCCCGACCGCAGCCGCCCGCCCTCGACCGAGGCCGCGGTCCACAGGTTCACGCCCGGCGCCGCCAGCGCCACATGCTCGCCGCGCGCGGCCTGGCGATAGGGCCTGCGTTCGGCATCGACGGCGGTGACGGCGATGACCTCGGGCCAGGCGGCGGGAAAAGCGGGGGCGGCGCCCGGCCCGCCATTCCCGGCCGATGCGACCAGCCCGATGCCCGCATCGCGCGCGCTCTGCACGATCTGGCGTAGCACCGGGTTGCGCGGCCCCGAGAAGGACATGTTGATGACCTGCACCCGCGCCTGGATCAGGATGTCCAGCGCCCCCAGAAGCGAGAAGGCGTCCGCCGCCGCCCCGTCGGCGCGGCTGTGGAACGCCTCGACGGCGATCAGCCGCGCGGCGGGCAGCAGGCCGGGCGCGCGCCCCTCGGGCCGCCCGATCAGCAGCGCGGCGACGGCGGTGCCGTGCATGCGCCCCGCCGCGTCGCGCCCGTCCAGGTCGATCTGGTTCACCTCGAGGTCCTGACCGCGCAGCGCCGGGTGGTCGGGGTTCACGCCGGTGTCGATCATGCCGATGCGGGGCCGCGCGGTCCGGTCGGCGGGCTGCCAGCCGATCAGGCGCTGCGCCGCGCAGTCGTCCCCCTCGCAGGTCAGCGCGTCGGGGCGATAGAGGGCGTTCGGTTCGGCCAGCGCGCCGGGCAGCAGGCGCGCGATCTCGGCCCGGGCCTGGGCGGGGTTGCGCCCCGGCGGCAGGCGCAGGCGCAGCGCCTCGCGCGCCAGCGTCGCGTTCGAACGCTGCGCGAGGACCCCGTAGCCCGCCTGACGCAGCGGCTCGGCGCTCTGGCCCGGGGCCAGCAGGACGACCATCTCGGGGCGCGCGCGCCGGCGCACGGCCGGACGGGACACGGATGCGGCGCTGGCTCCCGACGCGCGGGCGACCCCGACGCCGCTGAGGACGGGCGCCGCATAGGCCAGCCCCGCGGCCAGCCCCAACCGGGTCAGCAGCGCGCGGCGCGAGGTGGGGGCATGGCGGGTCATGGGCGGCTCCTTGCGGTGATCGGCGCCGGACCGGCGCGGCCTGTCGGAAACGGGCGGACTGCGCCGATTATTCCCGCCGCCCGCGCCGCGGTCCAGCCCGCCGCGGGGGCTGCGGCGACAAGGCGCGCGGTTTTCTTTCCGCAGGGATGGAATAGACTGCGCCCCGGCTCCGTTCAGCCCCCGAACCGCGACCGCCAAGGGAGAGACGTCGTGACCCAGGACCTGCGCGCCCAGATGATCGCGCATCTGCCGCGATTGCGGTCCTTTGCCCGCGGCCTGTGCGGGCAGCACGCGCTGGCCGACGATCTGGTGCAGATCACGGTCGAGAAGGCGCTGCGCAACCTGGACCGCTTCGACCCCGGCACGCGGATGGACAGCTGGCTGTTCCGCATCCTGCGCAACAGCTTTATCGACCATGTCCGCGCCCGGCGCGAGACCGAAAGCCTGGACGCCGAGGATGCCGCGCCGCTGATCGGCCAGGACGGCCGCGAGATCACCGAGACGCGCCTGCATCTGGCCGATGTCCGCCGCGCCATGGCCCGCCTGCCCGAGGAGCAGCGCGTGGTGCTGATGCTGGTCTGCGTCGAGGGCATGCGCTATCGCGAGGCGGCGCTGGCCCTGGACCTGCCGCAGGGCACGATCATGAGCCGCCTGGCCCGCGCCCGCGCGGCGCTGGCGCAGATGCTGCAGGACGACCCCGCAACCCTTTCGGCCCATTCGGCCTGACGCATGATCCGCAGAGGCATGACCCGATGACCCGACCCAACCCCGCAGACGAGAGTGACGAGATGCTGATGGCGCTGGCTGATGGCGAACTGGACCCGACCACGGCCGAGCGCCTCTGGACGCGCATCGCCGAGGACCCGGCCTTGGCCGACCGCTTCGCGCGCTTTGCCGACAGCCGTGCGGCGCTGCGGGCGGCCTATCCGGCGGAGCCCGTGCCCGACCACCTGATCGCCGCGATCATGGCCGCCGAGACGCCCGCCGCCACGGTGGTGCCCTTCCGCCCGCGGGCGGTCGCGTCACCGGTGCGGTGGGCGATGGCGGCATCGGTGCTGCTGGCCGTGGGCTTGGGCGGGTTCCTCATCGGGCGCGGCCTGCCGCAGGCGCCCGGCGGCGGTCTGGCCATCGCCGCGGCCGCCCTGTCGGCGGTGCCCACCGGCGGCGAGGCGCTGCTGCCCGACGGCACCCCCGCCCGCGCGCTGGCCAGCTTCGAGACCGATCTGGGCCTGTGCCGCCTGATCGAGACCACGGCCGAACGCGGCCTGACCTGCCGCGACGCCGACGGGTGGTCGGTCGCGCTGGCGGTGCCGGGGGCGCAGGACGATTATCGGCCCGCATCCGAGCTGGGCACCGGGCTGATCGACGCGGCGCTGGACCAGATCGGCGCGGGGGCCGCGCTGGACCCTGCGGCCGAGGCGGCGCTGCTGGACCGCTGATCCGGGCTCAGTCGGCGCCGAAGAGGTCGCGGGTGAAGACCCGGTCGGCGATGTCGGCCAGGTCCGGGGTCAGTCGGTTGGCCACGACCAGGTCGGCCCGCGCCTTGAACGCCTGCAGGTCGCGGATGACCTCGGAGCCGAAGAATCGGTCCTCGGCCAAAGCGGGCTCATAGACGACGACCTCGATGCCCTTGGCCTTGATCCGCTTCATGATGCCCTGCACGGCGGATTGGCGGAAATTGTCGGACCCGGCCTTCATCACCAGCCGGTGGATGCCGACGACGCGCGGCCTGCGCGCCAGGATCGCGTCGGCGATCACGTCCTTGCGGGTGCGGTTCGCCTCGACCACTGCGGCGATCAGATTCTGCGGCACGCTGCTGTAGTTTGCCAGCAGCTGCTTGCTGTCCTTGGGCAGGCAGTAGCCGCCATAACCGAAGGACGGGTTGTTGTAATGCGTGCCGATCCGCGGATCCAGCCCGACCCCCTCGATGATCTGGCGGCTGTCCAGACCGAAGGACAGCGCATAGCTGTCCAGTTCGTTGAAATAGGCCACCCGCAGCGCAAGATAGGTGTTGGCGAACAGCTTGATCGCCTCGGCCTCGGTCGATCCGGTCAGCAGGACCGGCACGTCGTCGTCCAGCGCGGCCTCGGCCAGCAGGTCTGCGAAGGCGCGGCCGCGGGGGCTGTCCTCGCCCACCACGATGCGCGACGGGTGCAGGTTGTCATGCAGCGCGCGCCCCTCGCGCAGGAATTCCGGGCTGAAGATCACCTGATCCGTGCCGAGCCGTTCCGAGACGTCGCGCGTGAAGCCCACCGGCACGGTCGACTTCACCACGATCACCGCCTGCGGGGCGTGCCTTGTCACCTGACGGATCACCGCCTCGACGCTGGACGTGTCGAAGTAGTTCGTGACCGGGTCATAGTTCGTGGGCGTCGCCACGATCACGAAATCCGCGCCGGCGAAGGCCTGGGCGGGATCGGTGGTGGCGGTCAGGTCCAACGGGCGCTCCACCAGATGACGCGCGATGTCCGCGTCGACGATGGGACAGCGGCGGTCGTTCAGCATCGCCACGCGGTCCGCATCGACGTCCAGCGCCCGGACGCTGTTGCGTTCGGCCAGCAGGACCGCGTTGGACAGTCCCACATAGCCGATCCCGGCCACCGCAATCGTCTTTCCCGCCATCACCCGCTCCGCAACACCGGGGCGCAGCATAGCGTGCGACGGCGCCGTGGCAACCGCCGCCGCACGCGCCGTGTCAGGCCGCGCGGGCCTTGGCCTCGGCCCGGCGGGCGTGCAGCGCGGGCTCGGTATAGCCCGAGGGCTGCGTCGTCCCGGTCAGCACCAGATCGCGCGCCGCCTGGAAGGCCGGGCCGTCAAAGCCAGGCGCCATCGGGATATAGGCCGGATCGCCTGCGTTCTGGGCGTCGACCTTGGCGGCCATGCGGCGCAGCGCGTCCTCGACCTGGTCCACGCTCACCAGGCCGTGCTCCAGCCAGTTGGCCAGGTACTGCGCGCTGATGCGGCAGGTGGCGCGGTCCTCCATCAGCTGCACGTCGTCGATGTCGGGCACCTTGGAGCAGCCGATGCCCTGATCGACCCACCGCACGACATAGCCCAGAATGCCCTGCGCGCTGTTGTCCAGCTCGCGCAGGACTTGGTCCTGCGGGATCGGGCCGTCGGCCAGCGCCGGGGTCAGCAGCAGGTCCAGGTCGGGGACCGGCCGGCCCTGCAGCTCGTCCTGACGGGCGGCCACGTCGATCTGGTGATAGTGCAGCGCGTGCAGCGTCGCCGCCGTGGGCGAGGGGACCCAGGCCGTGCTGGCGCCCGATTTCGGGTGGCCGATCTTGACCTCCAGCATCTCGGCCAGGGCGTCGGGCTTCGCCCACATTCCCTTGCCGATCTGGGCGCGGCCCCGCATGCCCGCGGCCAAGCCGATCAGCACGTTGCGATCCTCATAGGCCTTGAGCCAAGTCGCGGCCTTCATCCCGTCGCGGCCCACGAAGGCCCCCGCCTGCATCGAGGTGTGGATCTCGTCGCCGGTGCGGTCCAGGAAGCCCGTGTTGATGAAGAAGATCCGGTTGCGGATCGCGTGGATGCAGGCGGCCAGGTTGGCGCTGGTGCGGCGCTCCTCGTCCATCAAGCCCAGCTTGACGGTGTTGCGGGCCAGGCCTAGGGCCTGCTCGACATGGGCAAAGACCGCATCGGCGAAGGCCGCCTCATCGGGGCCGTGCATTTTCGGCTTGACGACATATATCGCGCCGGCGCGGCTGTTGCGGGGCCCTTCGGTCTTCTTCAGATCGTGGATGGCGCAGGCGACGGTGACCATCGCATCCATCAGCCCCTCGGGCGTGGACTGGCCGTCCTTGCGGATCACGTCGGTGGTCATCAGATGGCCGACGTTGCGCACCAGCAGCAGGGCGCGGCCCTGCAGCGTCACGCTGCTGCCGTCAGGGCGGGTGACGGTGCGGTCGCCCTCCAGGCGGCGGGTCATGACCTTGCCGCCCTTCTCGAAGCTCTCGGTCAGGTCGCCCTTCATCAGGCCCAGCCAGTTGCCATAGACGCCGATCTTGTCCTCGGCATCGACGGCGGCGACGCTGTCCTCGCAATCCTGGATCGCGGAGAGCGCCGCCTCCAGCACCACGTCGCGCAGCCCGCTGGCCGAGGCCGCGCCGATCGGGTGGTCGCGGTTGATCACCAGTTCGACATGCAGCCCGTTATGGCGCAGCAGATATCCGGTGTCGGCCCCGTCGCGGCGGGTGCCGACGAAGGCCGCCGGATCGGCCAGCCGCAGGGGCTGCCCCGCGACGGTCGCGACCAGCCCCTGCGCATCCGCGTCATAGGCGGTGACATCGGCATGGCTTCCGCCCTCCAGCGGCAGCGCATCGTCCAGGAAGGCGGCGGCCTTGGCCACGACCGCATCGCGGCGCGCCGGATCGAAGCCGCCCGCTGGCACCGGCCCCATCACGTCCGACCCGTACATCGCATCATAGAGCGAGCCCCACCGCGCATTGGCGGCGTTCAGCGCGAAACGGGCATTGCTGACCGGCACGACCAGCTGCGGCCCGGCCAGGGTGGCGATCTCGGGGTCGATCTCGCCGTTCTCGACGGTGAAGGGGGCGGGTTCGGGGACCAGATAGCCGATCTCGGTCAGGAAGGCGCGATAGGCGGCGGCGTCCCAGGGCTGGTTGCCGCGGGCCTTGTGCCAGGCGTCGATCCGATCCTGCATGTCGGCGCGGATCGCCAACAGCTCGCGGTTGCGGCCGGCGAATCCGTCCAGCAGCGCGGCATAGCCCGACCAGAAGGCATCGGCCGTCACGTCGGTGCCCGGCAGCACCCGCTCCTCGATGAAGGCGGCGAAATCGGCATGGACCTCAAGCCCGTGGCGGTGGGTGGCGGTCTGGGTCATCTGGCTCTCCTCGGATGTCGGGCGGAATCGGCGACGGGCGCCTGCCGATCCTGCATAAGCCGTGAGATGCCTTTTGCCAAGTCATCTGGAAGGATTTTCCATTATGCGCAGAAAGCCGCCCGCGCTTCGCGCCGTGCCTGATCCGCTTGCCGCGCAGCCGCCAAGCCGCCATCCTGACCCCCAGACCCGCCGCGACCCGGAGAAAGCGATGATCCGCGCCCATCTTGCCACCTTCCCGCCCCGCGCGGCGGTCCTGGAGCGGACGCTGGCTTCGATCCTGCCGCAGGTGGACCGGCTGTTCCTGTGCCTGAACCAGCATGATGCGGTGCCTGCGGCCATCGCCGCCGACGACCGCATCACCGCGATCATCCCCGACCGCGACCTCAAGGATGCCGGCAAGTTCGCCTTCGTGCCCGGCGATGACGACATCGTCTTCACCATCGACGACGACATCCTCTATCCGCCGGATTATGTCGCGCGCACCGTCGCGGCCTTCGACCTGCTGCCGGGCGAGGACCACGTTCTGGGCTATCTGGGCAATGCGTGGATGGCCAAGGGCCGGGACGGGGTGACGGGGTGGAAGACCTTCATGTACCACAAGCGCGCCCCCCATGTGGTCAAGGTCGACGTGCTGGGCACCGGCACGGCCTGCATGCGCGGCCGGCACCTGCCCCGGCTGGACGAGATCGCGGATGCGGCGGGCTTCGTCGACTTGCGCCATGCGCGGCTGCACACGCAGGCGGGGCGGCGGATGTGGTCGCTGCCGCGGGCGGAGGACTGGATGCAGAGCTTGATGACCGAGGAGCTGAAGGCCACGGCGCTGTTCACCACGGTCGCGCTGGCCCGGGACGCCGCGATGACGCAAGAGATGCACCGGATGCTGGCGGAACGCGGACCCCATTCCGGGCTGCAGCTGGCGCAGCTGCGCAACCGGGGGCTGCTGTGACGGGAACGTGCCCATGTCTGTTTCCGCCGGTCGAATGTCGCAAATCGTCCGCCTCCGTGCATCGCTGCGATTAGGTTGGCACCATCACCCCCCGGATTGCCGAGCCGCGCCATGACCCACAGCCAGACCAAGACCACCGCCCAGCTGATCGCCGAGCGTCGCCCGAACCACGCCCTGCCGCGCGATCTCTACTGTTCCGAACAGGCGTTCCGCGACGACCTGGAGCAGATCTGGTATCGCGAATGGCTGTTCGCCGGGCCCAGCTGCGAGCTGCCCAAGACCGGCAGCTATGTCACCATGCAGGTCGGCGACTATCCGGTGATCGTCACGCGCGGCGCGGACGGTCGCATCCGGGCGTTCCACAATGTCTGCCGGCACCGCGGCCAGCGGCTTTGCGCGAAATCGAACGGCACCAATCCGAAACTGGTCTGCCCCTATCACCAATGGACCTACGACCTGACGGGCAAGCTGCTGTTCGCGCGCGACATGGGCCCCGATTTCGACCCCTCGAAATACAGCCTGAAGCCGGTGCATTGCGTCGACCTCAAGGGGATGATCTTCATCTGCCTGGCCGCGGTGCCGCCCGCGATCAACGAGCTGGCCGCCAACCTGATGCGCTATGTCGCGCCCTCGGGGCTGGAGGATGCCAAGATCGCCTTCTCCTCCACCATCGTGGAGAACGGCAACTGGAAGCTGGTGATGGAGAACAACCGCGAATGCTATCACTGCAGCGGTTCGCACCCGTCGCTCTGCCGGACCTATTCCGACGATCCGCTGATGACGGTGATGGAGGGGCCGAACGCGGCCAGCCCCGAGATCCTGTCGCATTGGGACCGCTGCGACGCCGAGGGGCTGCCCGCGCGCTTCGTGAACGCGCCCGACATGCAGTGGCGCATGGCGCGCGTGCCGCTGATGGACCATCAGGAAAGCTTCACCATGTCGGGCAAGGCCGCCGTCGCGCGGCGCATGGGAACCATGCCCTGGAACGACGCGGGCAGCCTGATGTTCTATCACTTCCCTTCGTCCTGGAACCATTTCCTGGCCGATCACGCCATCGTCTTCCGCATCCTGCCGATCAGCCCGACCGAGACGCAGGTCACGACCAACTGGCTGGTCCACAAGGATGCGGTCGAGGGGGTGGATTACGACCTGGAGACCCTGACCCGCGTCTGGCTGAACACCAATGACGAGGACCGCCAGGTGGTCGAGGAGAACCAGGCCGGCATCCTGTCGCCCGCCTACGAGCCCGGCCCCTATTCGCCCAGCCAGGAGGCCGGGGTGATCCACCTGATCGACTGGTATTGCGGGCTGATGGCGTCGCGCCTCGGGCTGCAGCAGGCGGCGGAATAATGGTCCGCAGGCGCCTGAACTGGACGGCCGAACCCTGGTCCGACGACGAGCCGCTGGAATGCGTGATGGTCGTGCCCGAGACGCGCGACACGTCCACCTTCATCTTCCGCGCGCCCTCCGGGGCCTGGTTCGACTATGAGCCGGGACAGTTCGTGACGCTGGACCTGCCGGTTCCGGGCGGCAACGTGCAGCGGACCTACACGATCAGCTCCTCGCCCTCGCGGCCGCTGTCGATCTCGGTCACGGTCAAGGCGCAGGCCGCGTCCATCGGCACACGCTGGATGCTGGACCACCTGCGGCCGGGCATGCGGATCAAGGCCTTCGGTCCGGCGGGCATCTTCAGCTTCCACCGGCATCCGGCGCGGAAATACCTGTTCATCTCGGCCGGGTCGGGCGTCACGCCGCTGATGTCGATGACCACCTGGGCCTGGGACCAGGCGCAGGACACCGACATCGTCTTCGTCCATGCTGCCCGTCGTCCGTCCGAGATCATCTTCCGCGACCGGCTGGAGCAGTTCGCGGCCCGCGTGCCTGGCCTGCAGCTGCGCTTCACCGTCGAGGAGCCCGAGCCGTTCCGCACCTGGACCGGCTATCAGGGGCGCATGAACAGCCTGATGCTGGGGCTGATGGCCCCGGACTATCTGGAGCGCGAGGTGTTCTGCTGCGGCCCCGAGCCCTTCATGCAGGCGGTGCGCGACATGCTGATCGCGCTCGGCTTTGACATGGAGCGCTATCACCAGGAGAGCTTCGGCGCCCCCGTCGCGACCGAGGCCGAGGCTCCGGTGCTGGACGATGTGGCCCCCGACGACGAGGCCCGCGCCCAGGTCACCTTCGCGGCCAGCGGCGTCACTGCCGCCTGCGCCGAGACGGACACGGTACTGGCCGTCGCCAAGCGGGCGGGGCTGAACATTCCGTCTGGCTGCACCTTCGGCCTCTGCGGCACCTGCCGGATCCGCAAGACCGCCGGCGAGGTCCACATGGTCCATAACGGCGGCATCAGCGACGAGGACATCGCCGAGGGCTGGATCCTGGCCTGCTGTTCCAACCCGATGGGCCGCGTCACCGTCGAGGTCTGAGGGACCCGCGCCTCAGCGCGGGTCGTCCGCCGCGGGCACGGGCGCGGGTCGGTCCACCAGCATCCAGTCCATCAGCCGCCGCGACACCTCCTCCGAGAGGGGCTTGTCCTTGCCCTCCAGCTCCGCCTCCAGCGGCATGAAGCCGAGCGCGTCCAGCAGCGTCACGAACTGCGCCATCGCCGCCGCGCCCTTGGTGGACTTGACGTTCTTGTGGGCCGACTTGAAGATCGCGCGCGCATCGTCGCTGAGCAGGGTCCAGACATAACCGGCCATCAGCTTGGCCCGCAGCGCGGGCATCGCGGCCTCGGCATCGCGCAGCGCCTGCACCGCCAGGCGCGGCAGGTCGTCCAGCGTCGCGGGCGTGCCGTCGCGATGGGCCGCCGCCGCGCGGTCGCGGAAGGACGCGATGGCGTGTTCCCAGAAGGCGGGGGCCTCCTCGGGGTGCTTCTTCAGGACATGCATGCGCGACGCGGTGACCCGGTTTCCGGCGATGGCCAGCATCAGGTGATCGCGCGTCAGCGTCGGTTCGGGCAGGGCCAGCAACTCGGCCAGCTGCGCGTGCAGCACGGCGTCGGGGATCTTTTCGGGATGGCCCGGCACCGGCTCTCCGGGCACCAGGTTGCGCAGCAGGGCGCGCAGTTCGGTGATGTCGGGTTCGGCGCGGGCCAGAAAGTCGTCCGGCATGGCGCGCGCGGCGATCAGGTTCACGTAGCCGATATGGGTCTGCAGGCGCGGCACGTGCCGGTTGCGCTGACGCACGTCCTCGGAGGCGGCCAGGGCGCCGCCCGCGGTGAAGTCGAAATAATGCGCGCCCGTCTGATGCGCCAGGATCGAGCCCACCGACTGGTCGTGGCGGTGGTCGATGAAGGCGGGGTGGGGCTGGCCCAGCTCATCGGGCTGGTCTGTCAGGATGCGCGGATCGCGGCAATGCTCCAGCCAGCGTTCCAGAAAGGCGAAGCTGGCCTTCGACGGCATGAACAGCAGCGGTCCGGCGCAGACCTGACAGGCCAGGCGATGCTCGTCCGTGTCGGCATCCATCAGGATGAAGGCGTCGCGCTTGGTGTAATGGCCCTGGATCTGCCAGGTCGAGATGAAGCCGTGGATGAACCGCTTGGGCGTCAGTGCGCAGAGTTCGACGGCGGCATGCGGAAAGGAGGGGAACTGCCGGAACGATCCGGGTTCATACCGCCCGGCATCGTTGTAGATCACGATGTCGTCCGGCCCGCATTCGCGCAGCTTCTGCAGGATGATCCAGGGCTTCCACAGCCAGTATCCGGCCCCCCGCGGTTGCTCCAGGATGAAGCGGTTCTCCTCCCAGAAGGGGGTCTGGCGCAGCATCGCCTCGGTGACATGGGTCGCGCTGTCGAAGCCGACCTGCAGCGCCGACGCGCAATAGTCGTCGGCATTGCGGGCGAAGGGATCGACCCCGTTCGAATAGACCAGGAAATGCGCCTGGCCGATGCGGCTGTGACCTCGTCTCATGTCCGTTCCCCTGCCTTTTTGCGACCCTGCGCCTTGGGCGCCATGCGGATCAGCTTCTTGTGGCGTCGCGCATATTGCGCCTTGTCGGGATGGCGCACCATCAGCCGTTCCAGCCGGGTGACCGCCTGATCGATCTGGCCCGCCTCGACCATCAGGTCGGTGTTCAGCATCACCAGCGGCGGATGGTCGTCCGCCCATTGCAGCGTCCAGTCCAGCACCCGGCGCGCGCCCTCGCGGTCGCCCAGATCGGCCTTCATCTGCGCCAGGTCGCATTGCTTCCGCCAGTTCAGGGGCGCCAGGCGCAGGGCCTGCTCCAGGATGCGGACGGCGTCCTCGGGCCGGCCGGCGTCCCGCGCCGCATCCGCGGCGAGGAACAGGACCGACGGAAAGCGCAGCCGCCCCTCGTCCACCAGCGCGACCAGCGTCTCGGCCGCGCCCGCGGCATCCCCGGCGCGCCACTGGAACAGGCCGCGCATCGCCCGCAGGATCGAGGCGCCGGGCGCCAGCGCGATGGCGGCGTCCATCGCGGCCAGGGCGGCGGCATGATCGCCGGTCTCGTGGTGCAGCTCGGCCAGGCGCTTGTGGAAGATCGCCACGTCGGGCCTGGCTGCGACAGCCGCGCCCAGCATCTGCCGGGCGCGGTCCAGATCGCCCTCGCGCAGCGCGATCATGCCGGTGAAGCTGTCGGAATGCGGCCGGTAGGCGGGCGTCCAGTCGCGGCGTTCCAGAATCTTCAGGATGGTGCGGAAATGGCCGCGGAACTTGTAGTGGCTGCGCAGGTCCGAGCGGGTGAAGTCCGGCCATTCCCAGACCATCACCCGGTTGGTCGGCACCATCTTGTCGAACCGCAGCACCCCGGCCTCGACCGCCGCGCTGTAGAAGTTGCGCACATGATCGACGATGAAGCGGTTGGGGAACAGCCGCTCGATCTCGGGGTCGGTGATCCAGAAGTTGCCCTCGTCGAAATCGCCCTGCGCGCGCAGCAGCCCCGCCAGCGCGTTGATCTCTCCCTCGACCGGCTCGTGCCAGAAGGCCGAGATGATCTGCTCCAGCCCCGCCTCGCGCCGGCCCAGCATCAGCAGCGCCAGCCCGTGATAGAGCGCCACCTGCGCGAAGCTGCGCTGGAACGCGACGAAGCCCCGGTCGATCGCCGGGCGCAGGTCGCAGATCTGCTGATACTGGCCGTCGAAGAACATCTCGCGCAGGGTCATCGCGTGGACGAAGGCGATGTTCAGCCCGCCCTCGATATGGCGGCGCGCGGTCTCGACGAACTGGCCGCGCCGGCCGGTCTTGACCAGATGCTCGCAGGCATAGACCAGATACTGGCCGATCTCGCCCTCGTTGGCGAACAGGTGCGGCTCGTCGCGCAGCCGGTCGGCCAGCAGGTCCAGCGCCGCATGACGCGCCTCGGGGGTGATCTCGGATTCGACGTCGCGGAAATCGCCCCCGCCGATGGTCTTGGCGGTCGAGCTGAAGGCCGAGGAGGGCGGCGCCACGATCAGGTCCGACAGCGACATCGCGAACAGCTCCAGCGCGTCGCGCTGAACCTCGGTCAGCTCCGACGTGTCGGCGATGCGCGCGAAGGTCAGCAGGTCGGGGAACATGCCGGTATAGCGCTCCAGCACGCTGGCATTGTCGCTGAACAGCACGGTGCGGGTGCCGTCACCCTCCAGGTTGGCGCGGATATGGGTCTCGAAGAACTCGTCGGGGACGAACTTGTTGGGCCAGGCGCGGTTCATGGCGCGCATGTCGCTGGTCAGGTCGCCCCGGCGGATGTGATAGGCGACGGTGCGCCGACCGTCGCGCAGCCGCTCGCGCAGCGTGGCCAGGTGGCGCGCCAGGACCGGGTTCAGGGGCAGCTCCTCGACCACCGCGCGGAAGGTGCGCGCGACCTCGGCCTCGTCCTCGAAGGGCAGGCGCAGCACGTCGAAGGGCGGGTCCAGCAGCACGTGCATCCCCCCCTCCAGATGCGACAGGAACCGCGCGCGGTCCGGGCTGTGGATGACGGTGCCGATGGCGGTCGCCTTGGCCTTCATCGCCTGATAGGTCGGCTTGTCGATGAAGTGGTCGCGCACGAAGTCGGGGTGGAACAGCTCGGTCCCGTCGCCCAGCCCGTCGCTGTCGCGCCAATGCACCACGAAGGGCAGGTCGTGGCTGCGCGCGAAGCGCAGCGTGTTCAGGAGCGCGATCAGCCGTCCGCCCATCCGGTCGGCGCGAAAGGCGATCAGCTTGCCCCGTTCCGGCGCCATCGCCTCACCCCGCCCGATGGTCGAGGAACCACCGATAGGTCTCGGCGATCCCGTCGCGCAGCGCCACCCGCGGCGCCCAGCCCATCGCCGTCAGCCGGTCCGAGGACATCAGCTTGCGCATCGTCCCGTCGGGGCGGGTCAGGTCGTTGGTGATGCGGCCCGTGTAGCCCACCACATCGGCCACCATCCGCGCCAGATCGCCGATGGCGATGTCCGTCCCCGAGCCGACGTTCAGATGCGACAGCATCGGTTCGGTATGGGCCTCGTAGGTGGCGCGGTCCATGTCGAAGACGAACAGAGACGCCCGCGCCATGTCGTCCACATGCAGGAATTCGCGGCGCGGCGTGCCGGTGCCCCACATCACGACCTCGGGCAGGTTCCGCTCACGCGCCTCGTGGAAGCGGCGGATGAGGGCGGGCAGGACATGGCTGTTCTCGGGGTCGAAATTGTCGCCCGGGCCGTAGAGGTTCGACGGCATGACCGACCGGAAGTCGGTGCCGTACTGCCGGTTGTAGCTTTCGCACAGCTTGATCCCCGCGATCTTGGCGATCGCGTAGGGTTCGTTCGTGGGCTCCAGGATGCCGGTCAGCAGCGCGTCCTCGCGGATGGGCTGGGGTGCCTCGCGCGGATAGATGCAGCTGGAGCCCAGCTGCAGCAGCCGCGTGACGCCATGGGCCCAGGCCTCGTGGATTACGTTGCATTCGATCATCAGGTTCCGGTGGATGAACTCCGCCGGATAGGTGTTGTTGGCATGGATGCCGCCGACCTTGGCCGCGGCCAGGATCACCGCGTCGGGCCGTTCCGCTGCCATGAAGGCGCGCACGGCGGCCTGTTCGGTCAGGTCCAGCTCGGCGCTGGTGCGGGTGATGGGCGTGACGTCCGCGCGGTCCTGCAGCTGGCGCAGGATCGCGCTGCCGACCATGCCGCGATGTCCCGCCACGAAGATGCGCGTCATGGCGGCCTCAGCTTTCGTGATAGACGGGCAGGTCGTAGCCATGCGTGCGCAGCAGCGCGTGGCGGCGGGCCGATTTCAGGTCCTCGGCGACCATCTCCTCGCACATCTGCTGGGTGGTGATCTCGGGGACCCAGCCCAGCTTCTCGCGGGCCTTGGTCGGATCGCCCAGCAGCGTCTCGACCTCGGTCGGGCGGTAGTAGCGCGGATCGATGCGCACGATCACGTCGCCCGCCTTGACGCCCGGCGCGTCGTCACCGGTCACCGTCTCGACGATGCCGACCTCCTGCTCGGCCGTGCCCTCGAAGCGCAGCGTGATGCCCAGATGCGCCGCCGACCATTCGATGAACTGGCGCACGGAATACTGGACCCCGGTGGCGATCACGAAATCCTCGGGCCGCTCCTGCTGGAGCATCATCCACTGCATGCGGACATAGTCCTTGGCATGGCCCCAGTCCCGCAGCGCGTCGATGTTGCCCATGTAGAGGCAATCCTCCAGCCCCTGGGCGATGTTGGCCAGGCCGCGGGTGATCTTGCGCGTGACGAAGGTCTCTCCGCGGCGGGGGGATTCGTGGTTGAACAGGATGCCGTTGCAGGCATAGATCCCGTAGGCCTCACGATAGTTCACCGCGATCCAGTAGGCGTACATCTTGGCCACTGCATAGGGCGAGCGCGGGTAGAAGGGCGTCGTCTCGCGCTGCGGAATCTCCTGGACCAGGCCGTAGAGCTCGGAGGTCGAGGCCTGGTAGAAGCGCGTCTTGCCCTCCAGCCCCAGAAACCGGATCGCCTCGAGGATGCGCAGCGTGCCGATGGCGTCCACGTTGGCGGTGTATTCGGGCGTGGCGAAGCTGACCGCGACATGCGACTGCGCACCGAGGTTGTAGACCTCGTCCGGCTTCACGTCGGCCATGATCCGCATGACCGAGGAGGTGTCGCCCAGATCGCCGTAATGCAGGAAGATGCGCGCGTCGTCCGCATGCGGGTCCTGATAGATGTGGTCGATGCGCTGCGTGTTCAGCGAGGAGGACCGCCGCTTGATGCCGTGGACCTCATAGCCCTTCTGAATCAGCAGTTCGGCCAGATAGCTGCCGTCCTGCCCGGTGATTCCGGTGATCAGCGCCTTCTTGGTCATTGCGGTCCCTCTTGTCACACGTCAACTCGATCCAAGGCGCCGGGGCGCCATGCCATTCGGTTTACGGCAGGCCCGGCGGCATTGCCATATGCAACTATCGCGGATTTTCTCTATGGCGCAGCCTGTTGCCGGGCCGCAGCAACGGATGCAGGGCGATGACGCCCGCATGGGCGCCGCCGCCCGCCGGGCAGGCAGGATGGGGATGTCAGCCGATCAGGACGCGATGCTCGGCCTGACCGCGCAGGCCCGCATCCGCCACGAAGGTGCAGCCGTCGGCGGGCCGGGGATCGTTCAGCCCCTGCCGCGCGCTGGTCGCGAACAGCCGGTCCAGCGCCGGTCCCCCGAAGGCCGGGCAGGAGACATGCCGCGCGGGCAGCTCGATCGCCCGGTCGAAGCGTCCCTGCCGGTCATGGCGCGCGACGCGCGAGGCGCCCCATTGCGCCGACCACAGCCCGCCCTCGGCGTCGATCACCGCGCCGTCGGGGTTCAGCCCCTCGGCCGTCAGGTCGATGAAGACCCGCGGCTCGCCCAAGGGCCAGCCGTCGCGGTCCAGCCACACCTGCCAGATGGTCGCCCGGTCGGTATCGGCGAAATGCGCCAGATCGCCCTCGGGGGAAAAGCAGATCGCGTTGGTGATGGTGATGGCCGGGAACAGGCGGCGCAGCTCGCCCCTGTAATAGCGCCAGATCGACCCTGCGCCGGGTTCGGCGTTCAGCCCCATCGTGCCGATCCAGAAGCCGCCCTGCGGGTCTGCGCGGCCGTCATTGCTGCGCGTCACCGGGTTGTCGGCCTCCAGCGGCACCAGGACCTCGGCCGAGCCGTCGCGCAGATCCAGCAGCGACAGGCTGCGGCTGGACGCGACGATCAGCCGGTCGGGGTCCACGATGCCCGCGGCCGAGACCATGTCCGGGAACGTCCACTCCCGCCGGGCGCCGTCCAGCGGACGTTCGAACAGGCGGCGGTTCACGATGTCGAACCAGAACAGCGACTGCCGGTCGGGATGCCACAGCGGGCCCTCGCCCAGGGTGCAGGGGGTGGGGTCGAAGATCATGCGCTCTGCTCCCACGCGGCGACGATGGCCGCGGCCTTGGCGGCCACGGTCTCGGCGCTGTCGCCGGGCTTGTAGAGGGACGATCCGATCCCGAATCCCGCAGCCCCCGCGCCGCGCCATTCGGCCATGTTGGCAGTGGACACGCCGCCCACCGCCCAGCAGTCCGTGCCCTGCGGCAGCACCGCCCGCATGGCGCGCAGGCCCGTGGGGCCGATCAGCTCTCCGGGGAACAGCTTGAGGCCCGTGGCCCCGGCCTCCAGCGCCGAAAAGGCCTCGGACGGGGTCATCACGCCGGGATAGCTGGCCATGCCATGGGCCACGGTCGCGCGGATCACGTCCGCGTTGCAGTTGGGCGATAGAACCATCTGGCCCCCCGCCGCACGCACGGCGCGGACCTGATCGACGCTCAGCACGGTGCCCGCGCCGACCGTCGCCTGACCCTCCAGATCGCGCGCCAGCAAGGCGATGCTCTCCAGGGGATCGGGAGAGTTCAGCGGCACCTCCAGCCGGGTGATGCCCGCCGCGACCAGCGCGCGGCCGATGGCGGGGGCGTCCTGGGGCGTCAGGCCGCGCAGGATGGCGATCAGGGGGCGGGACATGGCTTATCCTTGCAGAAACTGGCGATGGGCGGCCGACAAACCGGCCAAAGTGGCATCCTCGACCGACATGCGGGCGGCGGGAACGCCCTGCGCCCCAAGCGCGTCGGCATAAAGGGCCGACAGGGCCGGGGCACCGATGATCGTGACCTGCGCCCCCAGCCACCACGGCCGCGCGCCGGCCAGCTCCCACCCGATCAGCGTGCCCGACAGGCGCGCGCGGGCGGCGGCGGGGTCCAGCCCCGACAGCAGCGATTCCGCGCGCAGCTGAAAGAGGCCCGCATACCCGCGTTCCGGGCGGCTCATGGCATCCGACACGGCGTCGCGGAACAGCGCCGGGTCACACTCGCCCGCGCCCACCGAATGGCGCAGGACCGAATGCCTGGTCAGCAGTCCGAAGATCTCTCCGGTCATGAAGCTCTTGAAATTGCAGATCTCTCCGGCGGAAATGCGGACCCATTTCGTATGCGTGCCGGGCAGGCAGGCGATGCCGTCGAAATCGGGGTCCAGCGCCAGAAGGCCCGCGATCTGGGTCTCCTCTCCGCGCATCACATCGGCGGGGGCGTTTTGGCGGATGCCGCAGATGATGCGCACGGGCCGCCCGCCCGGATCGCCCGGTACCGCGACCATGCGCGGCGCGGCGGGGCAGGGGACGGGGGCATAGGGCGCCTCGACCCAGCCCTGGCGCGACCCGACCATGCCGCAGGCGATGACCGGGACGGCGGGCCAGCCGTGGGTCGCCTGCGCCAGCGCGCCTGCGAAACCCTCGGGCGTCAGGCTGGCCATGCCCTGGTCGCTCTGGCGCGCCTCGACGGGGCTGCGGCCCGCCATGGCCCAGAGGCGCAGGTTGGTGGTGCCCCAATCGGCGGCGATCCAGTCTATCGTCACAGGCGCGTCCCTTCGATCACGGCGATGGTTTGCGGGAAGGCCGGCGGCAGGGCAACCCCCTGCGCCATCAGCGCCGTACCCGGCAGGATCACCGGCCCGCGCGACAGCGCCGTGGCCGATGTGTGATGCCCCGCGGGGGGTTCGATCATCTCCAGCCGGTACCGCGCGGCGGGGTCCAGCCCTGTCAGGCGCAGGGCCGGGGTCTGCACGGTGGGCGACGCGTCGATCTGCGCCGCGAAGGCCACGAAGCGGTGGCCGTCGGCGGCGATCTGCATCTCGGCCAGGGCGCCCTCCGGACGGTCCAGCCGCCAGATGTCGCCCGCCATCATCCAGCCGCGATTGGCCTTCCACCAGGCGGTGACGCGGGTCAGGGTCGCGGCCTCCTCCTCGGTCAGCTCGTGCGGGTCCATCTCGAAGCCCATATGCCGCTGCGCCGCGGTCCAGGCGCGCAAGGCCATGGGCAGCACCCGGTGCGAGGTGTGGCAGTCGCGCGGCCCCACATGGCTTCCAGTCACGCAGGCGGGCAGCAGCATCGCGGCGTGATGCTGGATGCGCAGCCGCTCCAGCGCGTCATTGCTGTCCGACAGCCAGACGCGGCCGCAGCGGGTCAGGATGCCCGCGTCGATCCGCCCCCCGCCCGACGCGCAGCTTTCGAACTCCACTTGCGGATGCGCGGCGCGCAGCCGGTCCAGCAGCGCATAGACGCCGCGGGTCTGCGCCGCGTCTGGATGGGGCGTCAGCCGGTTGTGGTCCCATTTGACATAGTCGATCTCCCACGCGGCCAGGATGCCGCCGAGGCGGTCGAACAGATAGGCCTGCACATCGTCGCGGGCCATGTCCAGATGCAGCTGATTGCGGCCCCGGATCTGGTCCGCCGGGCCCAGCACCCAGTCCGGATGCGCGCGGTGAAGGTCGCTGTCCTCATTGATCATCTCGGGCTCGAACCACAGGCCGAAGCGCATGTCCAATGCGCGCAGCCGGTCGATCAGCGGCTGGAACCCCTGCGGATGCTTGCGTGGGTCGATGGTCCAGTCGCCCAAGGACGAGGTGTCGTCGTCGCGCCGCCCGAACCAGCCGTCGTCCAGCACGAAGCGCTCGGCCCCCAGGGCCGCGGCGCGTTCGGCGATCTGGGCCAGTTCGGCCGCGTCATGGCGGAAATAGATCGCCTCCCACCCGTTGTAATGCACCGGGCGGGGCTGGCGCGCGGGGGGCAGGGCGTCGCGGATGGCGCGCTGGAACGGGATCGCCACGCTGTTCAGCCCCGCATCGCCGCGCGCGAGCCATATCTCGGCGGTCTCGAACTCCGTGCCGGGCGCGCGTTCCGAGCCGGAGCAGTGGCCCAGCTGGATCTGGCGGCGGCCTTCGGGCAGGGCCTCGACCAGCATGCGGTGGCCGCCCGACCAGCCGTAATGCAGGGCCACGGCCTCGCCGGTCGTGTTGGTGGTGCCGGGCGTGGTCAGCCACAGATGCGGCGGATGTTCATGCCCCGACCGGCCGGTGCGCGCATCGCGCAGCCGCGCGCCGTGGTCCAGCGGGGTCGTGACGGGCTGAAACTCGCGCGTCCATCGGCCCGTCAGCTCGGTCAGCTCCGACAGATGCGCGGGCACAGGCAGGGCCAGCGCCAGATGATGCAGCGTCAGGGGCGCATCGGCCGTCAGCCGCGCCGACAGCGCGATCAGTCCGTGATCCCTGGCGCGGATGGTGATGTCCAGGCGCAGTCCCGGCGCGACATGGCGCAGGGTCAGGCAGTCCGCCTCATCCACGCCGTCAAGGCGCCAGTCCGGCTCCAGGGGCAGGCCGTTCTGGAAGGCGACCAGGCCCGGCTGGCCCGGAAAGCTGCGCCGCGCCTCGGGGATCAGCGACAAGGGCGGCAGCGCGTCCAGCATGCCGCCGGTGATGCCGCCCGTCCCCGCCGCGACCAGCGCGTCGAGGTCGGTGTCGGCGGGCAGGGGCGCGCCCCAGTAATGGCAGCAGGCCATGCCGCCATCGCTGCCCAGGACCAGGGTCTGCGCGGGGGTGTCAATGCGCCAGAGCCTCATTTCACCGCACCCAGGGTCAGGCCCGCGATGAAGTGCCGCTGCATCAGAAAGAACATCAGGACCGGGGGCAGGGCCGCCAGGATCGAGCCCGCGCTGACGAGATGCCAGGCGGCGATCCATTGGCCGTTCAGGCTGTTCAGGCCGGCGGTGACGGGCTGCGTCTCGGCCCCGGTGGTCAGGACCATGGCCCAGAAATAGTCGTTCCAGATGAAGGTGAAGACCAGCACCGACAGCGCCGCGATGGCGGGCCGGACCAGCGGCAGCACGATATGCCAGAAGATCTGCCATTCGGTGACGCCCTCGACGCGCGCCGCCTCGATCAGCTCGCGCGGCAGGGCCTTGATGAAGTTCCGCATGAACAGCGTGCAGAACCCGGTCTGGAAGGCGATGTGGAACAGCGCCAGCCCGGTGATGGTGTTGTAGAGACCCATGTCCACCGTCAGGTCGCGCACCGGCACCATCAGGATCTGGAAGGGCACGAAATTGCCCGCCACGAACATGAAGAACACCACCAGCGACAGGCGGAACTTGTAGACCGCCAGCGCAAATCCGGTCAGGCAGGACAGCCCCACCGCGCCGATCATCACCGGGATGGTGATGCGGAAGCTGTTCCACAGGTACTGCGCCAGGGGCGAATTGCGGAACACGTCGGCATAGTTCTCCCACGCGAAGCGCGACGGGATGCCGAAATAGTTGCCTGCGGCCAGGTCGCCCGACGGGCGCACCGAGGTCATCGCGACCCCCAGGAGCGGCAGCAGCCACAGGACCAGCATGATCGGCAGCACGATTTTGTAGGTGCGCTGCGCCGCGGGGGACATCGTCTGGATGGGACGGGGGAACATGGCTCAGGCCCCTTTCTCGTCGCGCCACATCTTCCAGATGAAGCCCGAAATGAAGATCATCATGATCGCGAACAGGACGACCGCGATTGCCGCTCCGTAGCCCATGCGATAGCCGTATTCCGACAGCGCCTGTTCGTACATGTAGTAGGAGAGGACCCGCGACGACCCGAAGGGCCCGCCCGAGGTCATGATGCTGACCAGATCGAAGCTGCGCAGCGCGCCGATGACCGTCACCACGACCGCGATGAAGGTCGCGGGACGCAGCTGCGGCAGCACGACATGCCACAGCATCCGCCAGCCCTTGGCACCGTCCAGGCGCGCGGCCTCGATCTGGTCGGGGGCGACGGCGTTCAGGCCGGTCAGGTACAGGATCATGCAATAGGCGATCTGCGGCCAGAGGCCCGCCGCGATGATGCCGTAGGTGACATAGCGTTCGTCGGCCAGGATCGCGACGCCCGTGCCCGTCACCCATTCGATCAGCGCATAGAGCAGCCCGAAGCCCGGCGCGTAGAACCACGAGAAGATCAGCCCCACGACCACCTGGCTGATGACGAAGGGGAAGAAGAACAGCGACTTGTAGATGCGGATGCCGCGCACGGTCTGGTTCAGGAACAGCGCGATCAGCAGCCCTAGGGGCACCGCCAGCAGATAGAGCGCCAGCCAGATCACGTTGTTCTTGAGGCTGGTGTAGAAGGCCTCGTCCCACCACAGCTCATCGTAATTGGCCAGGCCGATCCAGGTCATCGGCCCCAGCCCGTCCCAATCGTGGAACGAGACCCAGACCGACTGCACGATCGGGATCAGCACATAGACCGAAAACATCAGCAGGCCCGGCGCCAGGAACAGCCAGGGCGTCAGCTGACGGCGCGACCGGCGGCGGCGGCGCGGTGCCGGGGCGGGCAGGGGGGTGTCGGGCAGGGCGGTCATGGGCCACCTTCCTGGTCGGGTTGCGGGCAAGGGGGCGCGGGCGGATCGCTCCGCCCGCGCCGGCCGGGATCACTGCGGATAGAGACGCTGGCGCTGACGCTCCAGCCGCTCCAGGATGGCGTCCAGGCGCTCGGGGCGGACCATGAACTCCTGGAAGCCCTCCATGCCGGCCTTGGCCATCTCGGGCGAGGCGTCGCGGTCGAAGAACTGCGCGATGCCGCCCTCGGCGGTGGACAGCAGCTCGAAGCCCGCCTGCAGGAACGGGTCGTCGCCCACGGTGCTCTCGTTGTTGATGGGCAGCTGGCCAAGCGTGGCGTTCATCTTGGTCTGCACCTCGGGGCGCGCCATGTAGGCCAGGAACAGCTTGGCATCCTCGGGGTTCTTGGCTGCGGCGGGGATGTGGACGGTGTCGGTCGGTGCCTCCTCGGCGCGCGGGATGTCGGGGTTGATGGTCGGGAAGGGCATGAAGCCCAGGCTCTCGTCCGTCATGCCGCCGTCCTTGAAGGCCGCCACGGCGAAGTTGCCCATGACATAGTTCGCGGCCGTGCCCTGGACCAGGTTCGACACGGCGTCCTGCCAGTCGATCGCGGCATGGTTGGCCGAGACATAGGGCAGCACCTTGGAGAATTCGGCAAAGACCGCGCGCACGCTGTCATCCGTCCAGGGGATTTCCCCGTTGGTCAGCTGCATGTGCCAGTCATAGCCGTTGGTGCGCAGCGACAGATAGTCGAACAGCCCCGCGACCGGCCACAGCGCCTTGGACCCGGTGGTCAGGCAGTCGATGCCGGCGGCCTTGAACTTCTCGCAATTGGCGATGAACTCGTCCCAGGTCGCGGCGGGCTCGACGCCGACCTGCGCATAGACGTCCTTGTTGGTGTAGATGCCCCACTGATAGTAGGTGTAGGGGATGCCCCACTGCTTGTCGTCGATGGTCATCGACGACAGCGCCGAGCCGAGGGTCTCGGTCAGGCCGTTCTCGGCCCAGACATCCGACACGTCCAGGAACTGCCCCGCCTCCACGAAGGGGCGCATGCGGTTGCCCGCATACCAGTTCGCCAGATCGGGCGCGTCGGCGGTCATGAAGTTGCGGATCGCGGTCTTGTAGCCTTCGTGGTCGAAGGTGTTCACCTGGACGTCGATCTCCGGGTACTCGGCCTCGAAATCCGCGATCAGCTGGTCGAAGGCCGCCTTGGGCGCGGGGTCGGACGCGTCGGTGTTGAACACCAGGACGCGGCTCTGCGCGAAGGCGGGGGCGGCGGTGGACAGCAGCAGCGCCATCACCAGCCCTTGCTTCAGTTGGACCATGGTCTCCCTCCCATTTGGTTCCAAATAGTGAAACTTGGTTTTGAATATTGAAACTATGATGCGAATCGCTTAGCCTGTCAACATCGAGAGGGAGGATGACGTGACGGTGCAGGGACGCGAGACGACGGACGGGACGGTGGGCCGCACGCTGGCGGTGCTGGACCTTGTCGCCGCCTTCGGCCGCCCCGTCCGCTTTGCCGAGATCCTGCCCGAGGCGGGCCTGCCCAAGGCGACGCTCTATCGGTTCCTCCAGGCGCTGACGCATCAGGACATGCTGGCCTATGACGAGGACCGCCAGACCTATGCGCCCGGCATGCGGCTGGTGCGGCTGGCCCATTCGGCCTGGGCGCAGTCCAGCCTCGCCCCCCTGGCGCAGGAGGTGATGAACCGCCTGGCCGAGGATCTGGGCCAGACCGTGCATCTGGCGCAGCTGGACAATGGCGCGGTGCTTTACGTGGACAAGCGCAACGCCCGCCTGCCGGTCGAGATGTTCGCCCAATCGGGCAAGGTCGGCCCGGCCTATTGCACCGGCGTGGGCAAGGCCATGCTGGCCCATCTGCCCGAGGACCGGCTGGCCGCCGCCATCGCGCGCCAGTCGTTTCATGCCCATACGCCCAACACCCTGACCACGCCCGAGGCCCTGCGCGCCGAGCTGGCCCGCATCCGCGAGCGCGGCTATGCGCTGGACGATGAGGAGCACGAGACGGGCATCGCCTGCATCGCGGCCCCGATCCTGTCGGGCGCGGGCCGGGTGCTGGGCGCGATCTCCGTCACCACCACGACCGCCACCGTGCCGCGCGCGCAGCTTCTGGCGCTGGCCGGGCCGGTGCGCGAGGCCGCGGCGCAGATCGCCGCCACCGCCGACAACTGGCGGTTTCCCGAACACAAGTCATGAGGTTTCCCATGTCCGGCGTCCAGCTGAGCCGCGTCACCAAGGATTTCGGGCCCGTCAGGGTCATTCACGGCGTCGATCTGCAGGTCGATCAGGGCGAGTTCTGCGTCTTCGTCGGCCCCTCGGGCTGCGGCAAGTCCACGCTCTTGCGCATGATCGCGGGGCTGGAGGAGACCAGCGCCGGAGAGATCCGCATCGACGGCGACGACGTCACCGATGCCGAACCCGCCGATCGGGGCGTGGCGATGGTGTTCCAGACCTATGCGCTCTATCCGCATATGACGGTCGCTCAGAACATGGGCTTCGGGCTGAAGATGAACGGCCATCCCAAGGCCCAGATCGCCGCCAAGGTGGCCGAGGCCGCCCGCATCCTGAAGCTGGACCCGCTGCTGGAGCGCAAGCCCGCGAACCTGTCGGGCGGCCAGCGTCAGCGCGTGGCCATCGGGCGCGCCATCGTGCGCGGCCCCAAGGTGTTCCTGTTCGACGAGCCGCTGTCCAACCTGGATGCCGAGCTGCGCGTCGAGATGCGCGCCGAGATCGCACGCCTGCATCGCGAACTGGGCGCGACGATGATCTATGTCACCCACGATCAGGTCGAGGCGATGACCATGGCCGACAAGATCGTCGTCCTGCGCGCCGGCCGGATCGAGCAGGTGGGCCGGCCCATGGACCTCTATGACGATCCCGACAACCGCTTCGTCGCGGGCTTCATCGGCAGCCCGGCGATGAATTTCGTCAAGGCCCGCGTCCAGGCCGGGCAGGTGGTCACCCCGGCCTTCGACACGGTCCTGCCCGCCGACCGTCCCGCCCTGTCGGACGGCCGCACGGTCGAGATCGGCCTGCGCCCCGACGCGTTGCGCCTGTCGGGCAACGGGCCGTTCAAGGTCGAGCTGGCCGAGAACCTGGGCGGCACGACCTTCGCGCATCTGCGCGCCCCTTCGGGCGAGAAGCTGATCGTGCAGACCGGCCAGCGCCTCGACCCGGCGGGCGGCGGCAGCGTGGGCCTGACCTTCGATCCGGCCGACGCCTTCTTCTTCGACGCCGAGACCGGGCAGCGCCTGAGATGAGCCTGAGGATCGGACTTGTGGGCCTGGGCACCATCGCGCGTGCTCAGCACCTGCCCGCCATTGCCGCGACCGACGGCCTGACGCTGACGGCGATCGCCAGCCGCAACGCCACGCTGGAGGGCGTCGCCAACCATCGCGACGTGACGCAGATGCTGGCCGATGTGGACGCGGTGTCGCTGTGCACCCCGCCGCAGGGGCGGTTCGATCAGGCCATGGCGGTCCTGCGCGCGGGCCGCCACCTGATGCTGGAGAAACCCCCCGGCGCGACCCTGTCCGAGATGGCGGTGCTGCAGGCCGAGGCTGCGCGGCAGGGCGTCACCATCCACGCCACCTGGCATTCGCGCGAGGCGGCGGCAGTGGACGCGGCCCGCGACTGGCTGGCCACGACCCGCATCCGCGCCGTCCGCATCGACTGGTGCGAGGATGTGCGCAAATGGCATCCCGGGCAGGAGTGGATCTGGCAGCCCGGCGGTCTGGGCGTCTTCGACCCCGGCATCAACGCGCTGTCGATCCTGACCGCGCTGATCCCGGGTGTGCGGCTGGTCGGTGCCGACCTGCATGTCCCCGCGAACCGCCAGACCCCCATCGCCGCCGATCTGAGCCTGGAGGCGGGCCATCCCATCGCCGCGCATTTCGACTGGCGCGTGACGGGAGGGGAAACCTGGCAGATCGCCTTTGATACCGATGTGGGCGCGGCGATGCTCTCCGACGGGGGCGCGCGCTTCGCCGCGCCGGGCCTGGAGACCGCCGGAGAGAACCGTGAATATGCCCGCCTTTACGCCCGCTTTCGCGATCTGGTCGCGGCGGGCGACAGCGACCTGGACCTGGCGCCGCTGCGCCTGGTCGCCGATGCCTTCCTGACGGGCCGCCAGTACGCGGCCCCCGCCTTCGAGGACCATTCATGAAAATCACCGCCGTCGAGACCTTCATCGTTCCGCCCCGCTGGTGCTTCGTCAAGATCAGCACGGATGAGGGCATCAGCGGTTGGGGCGAACCCGTGCTGGAAGGCCGCGCCGCCTCCGTCGCCGCCTGCGTCGAGGAGCTGTCGGATTACCTGATCGGCCGCGACCCGCGCCTGATCCAGGACCACTGGACAGTGATGTATCGCGCGGGCTTCTATCGCGGCGGCGGCATCCACATGTCGGCCATCGCGGGGATCGACCAGGCGCTGTGGGACATCAAGGGCAAGGATCTGGGTGTGCCGGTCCATGCCCTGCTGGGCGGCCAGCAGCGCGACCGCATCCGCGTCTATTCCTGGATCGGCGGCGACCGTCCGGGCGATACGGCGCGGATGGCGCGCGATTGCGGTGACCGGGGCTTCACCGCCGTCAAGATGAACGGCACCGAGGAGATGCAGTTCGTCGACAGCCACGCCAAGGTCGATCAGGTCCTGGAGCGCGTGCAGGCCATCCGCGAGGAGATGGGCCCCGATTTCGGCATCGGCATCGACTTCCACGGCCGGGTGCATCGCCCGATGGCCAAGGTGCTGGCCAAGGAACTGGAGCCCTTCCGCCTGATGTTCATCGAGGAACCGGTCCTGTCCGAACATGCCGAGGCGCTGCGCGAGATCGCCAACCATTGTTCGACCCCCATCGCGCTTGGGGAACGCCTGTACACGCGGTGGGACTTCAAGGCGATCCTGCAGGGCGGCTATGTCGACATCATCCAGCCCGATCCCAGCCATGCGGGCGGCATCACCGAGACCTATCGCATCGCCGCCATGGCCGAGGCGCATGACGTGGCCCTGGCGCTGCACTGCCCGCTTGGCCCCATCGCGCTGGCCGCGAACCTGCAGCTGGACGCGGTCTGCTACAATGCCTTCATCCAGGAACAATCGCTTGGCATCCATTACAACCAGGGCAGCGACCTGCTGGACTATCTGACCGACCCGTCGGTCTTTGCCTATGACGACGGCTTCGTCGCGATCCCGCAGGGGCCGGGTCTGGGCATCGAGGTGAACGAGGACAAGGTCCGCCAGATGGCCGCCGAAGGGCACCGCTGGCGCAACCCCGTCTGGCGCCATGCCGACGGCAGCTTTGCGGAGTGGTGATCATGCGGACCATCGAAAGACTGAACCACGGCTGGATCTTCGCCGAAGGCGCGGCCGACCCTGCCGCACCGCTGGCAGGCGCCCCGGTCACGCTGCCGCATAACGCTGTCGACCTGCCGCTGAGCTATTTCGACGAGACCTGCTATCAGCGCGCCTTCACCTATCAGCGCGTGATCGCGTGGGATGAGGCATGGGCGGGCCGCCGGGTGCAGCTGCGGTTCGACGGGGCCATGGCCGACAATGTGGTCTGGGTGAACGGCGTGCAGGTCGTGGCCCATCCCGACGGCTACACCCCCTTCGTGGCCGACCTGACCGACCACCTGCGCCCCGGCGACAACCGGGTCACGGTGCGGATCGACGGGTCGGAGAACCCCGCCATCCCGCCCTTCGGCGCGCAGATCGACTATCTGACCTATGCGGGGATCTATCGCGATGTCTGGCTGATGGTGCTACCCGAACGGCACCTGACCAATGCGCGCATCCTGACGCCCGACGCGCTGGCGGACGCGAAAACTGTCGTGATCCGCCCCGAGGTCACCGCCCCCGGCCCGGTCCGCGCCCGCCTGCTGGACGGCGCGCGTGAGATCGCCGCCGTGGAGGGCGAGGGGGATCTGACCCTGTCGGGCCTGACCGGCCTGTCGCTGTGGTCCACGGAGAACCCGCAGCTTTACACGGTCGAGCTGACCCTGCCCGACAGCGGCGACGTGACCACGCACCGCTTCGGCTTCCGCACCGCGGAATGGACGCCGCAGGGCTTCCTGCTGAACGGCCAGCCGATGACGCTGCGCGGTCTGAACCGGCACCAGAGCTGGCCGCATCAGGGCTATGCCGCGGGCCGTCACGCGCAGGAGCGCGATGCCGAGATCGTGCGGCACGATCTGGGCTGCAACATCGTGCGCACCTCGCATTATCCGCAGAGCAAGTGGTTCCTGGACCGCTGCGACGAGATCGGCCTGCTGGTCTTCGAGGAGATCCCCGGCTGGCAGCATATCGGCGACGCCGCCTGGCAGGACCGCAGCGTGGACAACGTCCGCGCCATGATCACCCGCGACTGGAACCATCCCAGCATCGTGATCTGGGGCGTGCGCATCAACGAAAGCCAGGACAATCACGACTTCTACACCCGCACCAATGCGCTGGCGCGGGAACTGGACCCGACGCGGGCGACCGGGGGCGTGCGCTTCATCACCGACAGCGAGATGCTGGAGGATGTCTATACGATGAACGACTTCATCCTGGACGAATCCGAATTGCCGCTGATCAACCGCCCGCGCACCGCGCTGCGCGCGCCGGCCGAGGTGACGGGGATCAAGAAGCCGGTCCCCTATCTGGTCACCGAATATAACGGCCACATGTTCCCGACCAAGGCGCAGGACCCCGAACTGCGCCAGATGGAGCATGTGATCCGCCACCTTGAGGTGCTGAACGCCGCCCATGGCGATGCGGGCATCGCGGGTTCGATCGGCTGGTGCATGTTCGACTACAACACGCACAAGGATTTCGGCGCGGGCGACCGCATCTGCCATCACGGCGTCATGGACATCTGGCGCGAGCCGAAATTGGCGGCCCATGCCTATGGCAGCCAGAAGCCGCCCGCCGAGGGCATCGTGATGGAGCCGGTGACCTTCTGGGCGCGGGGCGAGCGCAATATCGGCGGCGTCCTGCCCCTGATCATCCTGACCAATTGCGACGAGGTCGAGTTCGAATGCGCGGGCGTCACCCGCCGCGTCGGTCCCGACCGAGAGCGGTTCCCGCATCTGCCGCATCCGCCGGTCATCATCGATCACCGCCATATCGGCGCGGCCGAGCTGGGCCTCTGGGGGATGAGCTGGCATCCGGGCCGCATCACCGGCTGGCTGGACGGCGAACAGGTGGCGGTGCGCGATTACGTGGCCGACCCGCTGCCCACCACGCTGCAGGTCGCGCCCGACCGCGATGCGGTTCCGGCGGATGCCGACATCGACCTGCGGGTCATGCTGCGCGCGCTGGACCAAGCGGGCAACCGGCTGCCCTTCCTGGATGCCGGGATCGCGGTCACGGTGGACGGCCCCGCGCGGCTGATCGGCCCCGATCTGCGCATGCTGCAGGGGGGCACCACGGGGCTGTGGCTGCGCCTGACGGGCGAGGCGGGCACCATCCGCATCACCGCGCGGCACCCGCAATTCCCCGACGGTCAGGCCGTGGTCATGGTCGGCTAGGGCCGGTCCAGCAGATAGCGCGTCTCGGTCCGCCAGACGGTGCCGGGACGCAGGATCGCGGGCGGAAACTCGGGTCGGTTCGGGGCGTCGGGCCATTCCTGTGCCTCGAACGCGACGGCGGATTGGGGGCGGGCGGTCTGGCCGGGGTGGCCGGGCAGGCCCGCATCGGGGAAATGCCCGCCATCATAGACCTGCAGCCCCGGCGCGGTGGTCATCACGCGCAGGCGCAGATCGGGCGCGGTCAGCCGCGCCGCCTCGCGCAGCGGTTGATGCGCATCCGACAGGCACCAGCAATGGTCCAGGCCCGCGCGACCCAAGGGCCGGGCGGTCCGGTAATCGAACCGCGTGCCCGCGACCGGGGCGGGTGCATCAGCAAGGGGGATCAGCGCGGCATCGACTGGCAGATAGCGGTCGGCGGCGATCTGCAGCAGAGGGTCGGCGGACCCGTCGGGCGACAGCGTCCAATAGCCGTGATGGGTCAGGTTGCAGGGCGTGGGGCGCGTGGCGGTGGCCTGCAGCGCGACGGTCAGCCCGGCCACGCCATCGGCATCCGACAGGGACAGATGCGCCACGGCCTGCAGCGCGCCGGGAAAGCCCATCTCTCCATCCGCGAAATCCAGCGCCAGCGTCACCGCATCGGGCGCGGCCCGCGTCACCCGCCAAATCCGCGCCGACGCGCCGACCGTGCCGCCATGCAGGCAATTCCGGCCCTCATTCGCGTCCAGCGCGTGATCGCGCCCCGACAGGCGGATGCGCGCGCCCGCGATGCGGTTCGCATAGCGCCCGACCACCGCGCCCACATGCGCGAAGGTGTCCAGATAGGCCGCGGGGTCGGGATGGCCCAGCACCAGCGGGCGGTCCACCCCGTCCAGCCGCAGGTCCTGCACGATGGCGCCCAAGGTCAGCACCCGCGCCCGGAGCCGCCCCGCCCTGAGGTCCACCGCCTGCACCCGCCGCCCGTCGGGCAATTGTCCCATGTCGATCATCGAGCGCCCCTCCCTATTGCGGCGATCTGACCGTCACACGCGCCAAAGCGCAAGATCAGCCGCGCCGCGCCTCGGTCCGGGCCAGCTTGTCCTCGATCCGGCGGAAGGCGGCCATCAGTTCGTCCGAGAACCCGCCGGGCCGGAATTCGCGCACGCCCGAATGCGCCGCGCAGAGCCAGCGCAGATCGCGCGTCATCGCCGCCAGCCCGTGCAGCCAGTCGCGAAAGTCGCGCACGGCTCCGGCCCGCGTCTCCAGCGCCTGCGGCAGGGTCGGGTGCAGGAAGACGCGCGGGCGCGTCACCAGTCGACGCAGCAACCCCGGCACCGGCATCAGGTTGATCGTGTCGTCGACATGCAGCGTGCGGCTGGCCGGATGCCAGGCCAGCAGGGACCCGGCATGGACATGCTCATTGCGGCTGACATAGTCGATGCCGCGCGGAAGCGAGAAGACCAGATCGTCGCCGAACAGCGCCTGGACCGCAGGCGATTCGACCGGATCGTCCTGCCAGTCCAGATCGGGATGGCGCAGCCTGTGCCGATGCGCCCCGTAGAGCCGCGCATGAGGAAAGTCGCGCGCGACCGCCGCGCAATGCAGCGTGTGGAACGGGTGCAGGTTCAGCACCGCCCGCACCGCGCGGCCCTGATCGGTCAGCGCCATCACCCGCTCGCGCAGCGCGCCCGACAGCGGATAGCTGTCCAGCATCACGAACCCCCCGTCCGACAGGCGCACCAGCGCGGCCTGGGTGCCGATGTTCAGCACCCCTCCGATGCGCAGATCGCCGCGGATGGTCCAGAAGCCGTGGCCCAGGTCTTGGATCGTCTCGGTCATATCTTGTCCTACATGGCGGTCAGGCGCCCGGCGGCATGCCGCGGTCGCGACCCTCGGGCAGGGGTTGGCTGGTCGCGCGGCAGATCTCGCGCAGCGCGCTTTTCAGCCCCTCCTCCAGCGTGGGGTGATAGAAGGGCATGGACAGAAGGCCGCTGGCGGTGGCCCCGGACTGGATCGACCAGGCCAGAAGATGGGCCAGATGCTCTGTCCCCGGACAGCACAGATCCGCGCCGATCAGCCGCCCCGACGCGTCGGCGTAAAGGCTGACAATCCCCTCGGCGCGCGCCTCGACGCGGGCGCGGCCCTGGTCGGCATAATCGCTGCGCCCGCAGATGATCCCGTCGCCCGGCCCCGCGCCGATCTGGGCCAGCGGCGGATCGGTGAAGGTCAGCGCGAAATCCGGGCTGCGGTCCGCCGGGCGGATGTCCGGAAAGGCCGCCGCATTCGCCCCCGCGATGGCGCCTTCGGTCGAGGCTTCGTGCAGCAGCGGCACATCCGCATCCGCATCGCCCGCGATGAAGATCGGCGCGTCCCCGCATTGCATGGTCGCCGGGTCGAAGCAGGGCGTGCCGTGATCGTCCAGCGCCAGCCCCGCGCGCTCCAGGTTCAGCCCGGAGAGATTCGGCGGACGTCCGACCGCCAGCAGGACATGATCGAACTCCGCCTGGCCTTCGGCATCGCCGGTCCAGCGCAGGCGGATGCCGTCGGCCGCGGCCTCTGGCTTGACCTCGACGCCCAGGCACAGGGTGATGTCGCGCGCCATGGCCGTGTGCAGCGCGTCGTGCACTTTCGCACAGCGCGCCTTGCCCAAGGTGGTGCCCGAATCGAACAGCGTCACGGCCACGCCAAGCCGCCCCATGGCCTGCGCGATCTCCAGCCCGATCGCGCCGCCGCCGATCACCGCCAGGCGGCGGGGCAGGTCGGGCAGCTCGAACAGGGTTTCGTTGGTCAGGATGCGCGGGCCAAGGTCGCGGAACGGCTCGGGGATCAGGGCGACCGAGCCGGTGGCGATGACCACGGCGCGCGCCTCGATGGGGCGGCCGTCCTCCAGCACCAGCCGCGTCGGCGCGACGAAGCGCGCGCGGCCGCGGATCGCGATGCCCTCGGGCAGCGTCTCGATGCTTTCTCGCGTCAGGGCGGCGAAGCGGTCGCGCTCGCGCTGAACGCGGGCCATGACCGCGGGGCCGTCGATGGTGGGCGCATCCGCACGGACCCCGAAGATGTCCGCGCGGCGCACGTCATGGGCTGCATGAGCGGCCGCGATCAGCAGCTTGGAGGGCATGCAGCCGGTGCTGGCGCACAGCGTGCCGCGAAACTCCGGGTCGATCAGCAGAGTGCGCGCCCCGGCCTTGCGGGCGGCCCGTTCCGCCGCGATCCCGGCGGTGCCGGCGCCGATCACCGCCACGTCGCAGGACAGCGGTCCATCCTCGGGCCCGCCGTCATCGGGTCGCTTGTCGTCGGTAGGGCGGGGCATGGGAGTCCTGTCGGTTGCGGGTTCCCCCTCTCAACCGGCCAGCCCGCCGGACGTTCCCTGCCGCGCCTCAGATGTCCTGCGCGGCGGCAAGACCCTTGGCGATGATCGGTCCCGTCGGACGCCCGGTCGGCGATCCGCCCGCGGGTTCCAGCGTGATCTCGTAGAGCTGCGCATCGGCGGGACGCGGCAGGTCCGGCCCCGCCAGCCGCGCCGCGCGCGGCCCGTCCAGTACGCCCAGAGAGCGCGGCCCCATCTCGGCCGAGGGCAGGGTCCAGGCCTGGATCGAGAAGCCGTCCGGCACGTCCACATCCGCGACGAAGCGGATTTCTGCGGTGTCGTTGCCGAAATCCTCGATGATGGCGCGGGGCTGGCCCTGATCGTCCAGCAGCACCGCCACCACCTGCGGCGCGGGCAGGGGCCGCAGCGACGCGCCGCCCAGACCCAGGGCCACGCCCAGAACCAGCGACGCGGCCAGCCCGGCCAGCCAGCGGCGCGGCGCCTGCGGCAGGTTCGCGGGACGCGCGCGGTCCGGCGCCTCCTGCGGGGTGGTCGCGATGATCGCGCGCAGCCGGGCCGCGAAGTCGGGCGACAGGGGCAGGGCCTGCGCCGACAGGTCCAGCGGCAGCAGCTGGTCGCGCATGCGCGCCACCTGCGCGGCCAGGGCCGGGTCGGCCTGCATCAGCGCCTCGAACAGGTCGGCCTCGGCGGGCGACATCAGCCCCATGACATAGTCGTCGGCATATCCTGCCAGGTCGTCGCGGAACACCGTCATGACAGACACTCCCGCAGCGAGGCGAGGCCCCGCCTGATCCATGATTTCGCGGTCCCGAGCGGCACCCCCTGCCGGGCCGAGATCTCTCCGTGGCTGTATCCCGCCACATGCGCCAGAAGGATCGCCCGCCGCGCGGGGTCGTCCAGCGCATCCAGGCAGTCGCCAAGCCGCCCGGTCCCCGCCAACAGCTTCCAGTCGTCATCCGCGGCCAGGTCCTGGCGGGCGTCCTGCAGCTGGGTCAGCTCGTCCGGGGACAGGCTGGACAGGCGGCGGCCGTCGCGCAGGATCGTCAGGCAGCGGTTGCGCAGCACCGCATAGATCCAGCCGCGGGCCGATCCGTCGGCCTGGCGCTGCTGCGCGGCCTTGCGCCAGATCTGGACCATCGCGTCCTGCAGCGCCTCCTCCGCCAGGTCATGGCGGATCAGGATGCGCCGCGCGACGCCCAGAAGCTGCGACCCCTCCATCTCCAGGATGGCGTCGATGCCGTTGGGATTGCCCGCGGCACAGGCCGCCAGCGCCGCGTCCAGCTGTCTGCCCCGCTGTCTTGCGTCGTCGCTCACCGCCAGCCTCCCCTTGCCGTGCCGCATCCTGACGCGAAGCGCGCGCCGGTTGCAACCGCCCAACGGACCCGGATCGCGGCGGTCGGGACAAAAAATCGCCTCCGCCGTCGATTTCCTGCATCCGGTTTCCCGCCGCCCGCGTCACCCGGTCAAGGACGGCGAGGAACGCCGCCTGTGACAGAAGCCCGACCGGAAGGATCATTCCCAATGTTTCGCATCGCTGCTCTCTCGACCACTGCCCTTGCGCTGTCCCTGACCGCGGCCGCCGCGGCGACCGGCGTCGGCCTGACCGACGACCGCACCCTGGTGATGTTCGACACCGAGACGCTGGAGGTCACCGGCACCATGGATGTCGAGGGCGTCGACCGCCTGCTGGGCATCGACCTGCGCCCGTCGAACAACACCCTGGTCGGCGTGACCGACGACATGCGCATCGTGACCATCGACACCGCCACCGGCGCCGCGACCGACCTGTCGACCATGAACACGCCGCTGGAAGTGGCCGACATGGCCGTCATCGTCGATTTCAACCCGATGGCAGACCGCCTGCGCCTGATGACCGGCACCACCAACCACCGCGTGAACGTCGACACCGGCGAGGTCACCGTGGACGGCAGCCTGAACTGGGCGCCCGAGGACGACAACAGCGAGGCCAGCCCGATGATCGCGGCCGCGGCCTACATCAACAGCTATGGCAAGCCGGAAGCCACCGCGATGTACGACATCGACGCGGGCCTGGGCGCGCTGCTGCAGCAGACCTCGCCCAATGACGGCACGCTGGCCACCATCGGCATGCTGAACGTCGAGAACCCCGGCGAGGCGATGGCCTTCGACATCCAGACCGACGCCGAAGGCACGAACTCGGCCTGGCTGGTGACGAACAACACCATCCATTCGGTCGATCTGGAGACCGGCGCCGCCACCGCCGCCGGCACGATCGAGGCCGAGGGCCAGATCCGCGACCTGACCGTCCTGCCCGCGATGTGATCGCGACGGCCGCGACATCGCGTCCGGCCCGAGGCCCGCGGGGAGCGATCCCTGCGGGCCTTTCGCGCATGGCACCCTGACCCGAACCATGCCATCAGGGCCTCTCTCCATGACACGCCGCAGGAGGCCACGATGCGCTTCTGGACCACCATCGCCCTGATCCTCATCCTGTCGGCCGCCGGGCTGACCTACGAGATCGCGGCGGGGCGGGTGCTGGCGCCGTTCTTCGGCACGTCGCTGGTCACCTGGACCTCGGTCATCGCGGTGATCCTGACGGGGTTCTCCCTGGGCAACGCCCTTGGCGGGCTGATCGCGGAACGTCCGCGCTACCAGGCGATGCGCATGATCCGCGCGGCGCTGGTGCTGACGGCGGTGCTGATGGCGCTGTCGCCCGCGGTCCTGAGCCTGATCTATGCCATGGGTGCGCGCGGGACCGGGGGGATGCTCCTGTCGGTGACGGTCGCGTTCTTCCCGGCATCGGTGCTGATCAGCCTGCCGTCGCCGCTGCTCGCTTCGCTGGCGGTCGAGGCGCGGCCGGGGCGCGAGGGCTCGTCCCTGGGGATGGTGCTGGCGGCGGGCTCGCTCGGGGCGATCCTGGGGGCGGTGATGGCGGGCTTCGTCGCGCTGCCGCTGATCGGGTCGGTGGCGACCTTCGCGGGCTGCGGGCTGGCGGCGCTGGTCTCGGCGCTGCTGATCCGGGGGACGGGCGCGCCTCCGACCGCGATCGGGCCGGGGCGGGCCATGCTGATGGCGGGAGGCGCGGTGGCGGCGGCGGCGGTCGTGGCGGGCGGGCCGCTCTGCCGGTTCGAATCCGGCATGTCCTGCATCGACGTGCTGGCCCATGGCGACCGCGTCACGCTGTTCTCGGACCGGGTCCCGCAGGCGGCCGAACGGCTGCGCGCGCAGGACGGAAGCCATCTGGCGCTGCCCTATACCGACTGGATCTGGGCGCGGATGCAGCGCGACCTGGGGCCTGCGCCCTCGGTCCTGTTCATCGGCGGCGGCGGCTACGGCCTGCCCGCGCAGCTGCTGAGCGCCCGTCCCGACGCCCGCGCCGTCGCGGTCGAGATCGACCCGCTGATCACCCGCGTCGTACGCGCCGAGATGCCCTGGGCCGGGTCCGTCCTGGCCGAGCGGGGGGCCGAGGGCGGTCCCGACGCGCCCGGCCGGCTGACCGTCGTGCATGCCGACGGGCGGGTCTTCCTGAACGACACCACGCGGCGCTTCGATGCGGTGGTGATGGATGCCTTCTCGTCCGACACGGTGCCCGCGCATCTGGCCACGCTGGAGGCCTATCGCCGGGTCCGCGCGGTCACCGACGGGCCGGTCTACGTCAACCTCATCGACCGACCCGACGGCCCCCTGGCCCGCGGCATCCACGCGATCCTCGGCGCGGTCTATCCGCATGTCGAGGCGGTGCGGGGCCCGCTCAGCGCGCGGGGACGTACCAACATCCTCATGGTCGCGTCCCCAACACCCCTCGCAAGCGGCGTCACGCTGCCCGAGGGCTACGCCCCGTACCGGGTCGCGCAGGGGCGGGCCTTCACCGACGATCGCGGCTGGATCGGGCATCGCTGAGGCGTCAGGACCCTTGCCCTGCGGCCGGACGGCGCTAGGATCGGCGGAGCATGTTCCCGAATGTCGGAGGTTTTCCCGTGTCCTATGTGTTGATCTATGGCGGTATCCGGTTGGATCTGGACGACGACGTGATGCGCGAGCTGGACCTGCGCCCGGGTCAGCACGTGCCCAACGACCGCGTCGCCGACTGTCTGCGCGTCAGCGCCCGGATGCTGTTCGACAAGGGCGCGCTGCTGCCGCTGGATGATTCGACCAGCACGCTTGCAACCTGGGCAGGGCACGATCCGGAGGCCGTCGGCAAGCCGAATCCAGACAGTTAGGAGAACCGCAGGACGCATTTTCAGGCCAAAAGCACGTGCTGAGGCATGTAAATCTCCCTCAGGGAGAAAAAGCGAACGGTTCAGTCTTGATTCCCGTGCGCAATCTCCACACCATGGTCATGCAAGCCCGATGAGCCCCGTCTGTCACCGCTTGTTTGCCCATGACCGGCCGCCGGTCGACAGATGATCCCACAGGTGTCTCCACGGTTTGCCGTCGTCATGGACGGCGCGATGTCTCAAGGATTGTGGAGAACGCACGATGGCCTTCAATATCGCGAACACGACCATTCAGCAGGTGACGTCACCGATCACGCTGACATTCACGGGCAACGACACCGTTTCGGTCAACTTTCCGCTGAACCTCGGAACGGTGCTGACGAACCAAGTCGGCACGCTGACCGGGGACGACCAGAACAACGACGGCTTCATCCAGCGCAACGAGACGGTCGATCATAACAATCCGGACCCGTCGTTCCTGAACCCGCTCGACCCCATTCCCGATCTCGGCAACGCGACCGTCCAGGGCGTCGGCCTGCTGGGCGGCCTGGTGTCGGGGCTGGTCGTCCGCTATCCGGTGATCCTGGTTTCCAGCGGCGGGTCGCAGTACCTGATCTATCCGGGCGGGACGCCCGACCTGGTGACGCTGATCACCTCGGCGGTCAACACCAACATCATCTTCTATCCGAACGGACAGATCGGGCCGGGCGGCGGCTTCCAGCCCTGCTTCGCGGGTGGGACGCTGATCCGGACGGATCGCGGCGACGTCGCGGTCGAGGATCTGGCCGAGGGTGACATGGTCCTGACTGCCGATCACGGGTTGCAGCCCATCCGCTGGATCGGGCGGCGCGCCCTGTCGGCGGCGAACCTGGCGCGGATGCCGGCGATGCGCCCGATCCGGATCCGGGCAGGGGCGCTTGGCGCGGGCGCGCCCGAGGCGGACCTGATGGTCTCGCCGCAGCACCGGGTCCTCGTCCGGTCGCGCGTCGCGCAGCGGATGTTCGGCACGGATGAGGTCCTGGTGGCCGCCCGGCAGCTCTGCGTGCTGGACGGGATCGACATCGCCGAGGACGCGGATGGGGTCGACTACTTCCACATCCTGTTCGACCGGCACGAGATCGTCCTGTCGAACGGCGCCCGGACCGAGGCGCTGTATACCGGCCCCGAGGCGCTGCGCGGCATCGACGCCGCCGCGCTGGAGGAGATCCTGACCCTGTTCCCGCAACTGCGCGACCACGACCACGTCCCGCATCCGGCCCGCCTCCTGGCCTCGGGCCGGATGGGCCGCAAGCTGGCCGTCCGGCATGCCCGGAACGGCAAGGCGCTGGTCGCCGCCTGAGATGCAGATACGGCCCCGCGGCGGAATCCCGACGCGGGGCCGCGCGGCCTATTCCTCGAATCCGCCGTCGTCGAAGCCCGCATCGTCGAATGCGGCCTCGTCCTCCATCGGCGGCTCCTCGAGGCCCGCGGCATCGGCGGGGCCTGCGAACATGCCGCCGATGGCGTTGCCCAGCAGGACACCGCCCGCGACGCCCATCGCCGTCTGCGCGGCGCCCGCCATGAAGCCGCCGCCCGACGGGCGACCGCTGTTCCACGGACCCGACCCCTGCGGCTGGCCGTAGGGCGACTGGCCATAGGCGGGCTGGCCGTAGGGCTGCGGCGCGGGACGCTGCGCCATCGGGCGCGGCTGCGGCTGGCTGCCGCCGAACAGACGGCCGAAGAGACCGCCGGCAGCCGGAGCGGGCTGCGCCTGCATCTGCTGCATCTGCTGTTCGGCGGCGTTCAGCGCCTGCTCCTGCATGATCACGGTCTGGACCATGTAATAGGCCGCACCGGGATTGCGGGCGATCAGGTCGGCGATCAGCGCCTCGGCCTCGGGGTCGCGATGGGGCTGGGCCTGGGCGGCCTGGCCCAGCTTGCCGAACAGTCCCTCGATGGCGTGGCGGTCGTTCTGGTCCATGGGTTCGGGTCCTCTTTCGGTCATTCCTCGCGCTGGCCGGTCAGGCTCAGCAGCAGCTGGAACAGGTTGATGAAGTTCAGGTAGAGCGACAACGCGCCCATGACCGCCAGTTTCTGGTGCGTCTCGGCATCGTGATGCTCGCTGTAGGCCAGCTTGATCGACTGCGTGTCCCAGGCCGTCAGGCCGACGAAGACCAGGATGCCGATGATCGAGATCGCGAACTGCAGCGCGGACGAGCCCAGGAAGATGTTGATGATGCTGGCGATGATCACGCCGATCAGGCCCATGATCAGGAAGCTGCCGAACTTCGACAGGTCGCGCTTGGTCGTGTAGCCATAAAGGCTCATGCCCGCGAACATGGCGGCCGCGCCGAAGAAGGCGCGTGCGATGGACGTGCCCGTGAAGACCAGGAAGATCGAGGCCAGCGACAGGCCCATCACCGCGCAGAAGGCCCAGAACAGCGTCTGCGCCGTGGCGGCCGAGACGGTCTCGATCCGGAAGGACAGGAACATCACGAAGGCCAGCGGCGCCAGCATCACCACCCACCGCAGGGGCGAGCTGAAGATCGGCACGTAGATGGCCGGGACCGAGGCGACCGCGACCGCGACCAGCCCGGTCACCAGCAGGCCCAGGCCCATGTAGTTGTAGATGCGCAGCATATGCGCGCGAAGCCCGTCGTCATGGACGGCGGCGGGGGCGAAACCGGCACTGCGGCCGGCCTGGCGGATGGGTTGCATGGCTCTCTCCGTGGATGAGGGTCAGTAAAGCGTGTCCGACAGCGCGACCGAGGTCGCCAGCAGCGCCTCGGCCCGGTCGCGGTCGGCGACGAGGACATGGGCCGTCTCGCCGATCTGGAACCAGGCCGCGGCGTGGTCGGGGGTGGTGTGCAGATGCGGCAGGCTGACGGCGAACCCGCCCGCGCGCACCGCGAAATGGCTGACCGGGCCCAGGTCGTCGGTGTCGAACAGGACCTCGATCCCCGGCCCCTGGGGCGAGGGGAAGACCTGCGCGTCGCGCACCGTCCAGTCGCCCGGCAAGCCCGGCAGCGCGATGCCGGTCGCGGCGCGCAGTTCGGCCGCGTCTAGCCCGCGCGTCTCGGGCTGCGAGGCCATGTCGGCGCGCAGCAGGCTGACCTGATGCGCCGACAGCGCCGCCGCCACCGCCGGGGGGGCGGGTGCCGCCGCGACGCTTTCGCCGACCGAAAGCGGCCCCAGCCCGGCATGGGCCAGCCAGCCCAGCCCGATCAGCAGCGCCGCCGGCACGATGCGCAGCATCCGGCGCAGCCGCGCATCGCGGCGCCGCGCCAGGGCCAGACGCCTCGCCGCACCCAGCAGGGGCCGCGGTGCGGGCGGGGCCGCCAGCGCCCGGCGCAGGTCGCGCCGCAGCGCCAGGTCGCGCATCACGCGGGCCGCGGCCTCGGGGTTGCGGGCCAGATGCGCCTCGATCTGGGCGCGCTGCCCCTCGGTCAGCTGGTCGTCGACATAGGCGTCCAGATCGGCGGGTTCGGGCAGGAGGTCAGCAATCGGCATCGCGTCCTCCGATGATCCTCAGGGCCGGTCGGTCGGCGCCATCCTCGAAGGCGCGCAGCCGGGCGCGGGCGCGCGAGACGCGCGACATCACGGTCCCCGGCGGCACGCCCAGCAGCTGCCCCGCCTCGGCATAGGACAGCCCGTCCAGCGCGATCAGCGCCAGGGCCTCGCGCTGATCCTCGGGCAGGTCCAGGAACGCCCCGCGCAGCTGCGCCAGACGCAGCGCGTCGTCCTGCGCGCCCTCCTGCGCCTGCGGGGTCAGCTGCGCGAAATCCGCCTCGCGCCGGGCCTGCGCCCGGTCGCTGCGGCGGCGGTCCAGGAAGCGGTTGCGCAGGATCGCGCGCAGCCACGGCCCCGGCGCCTTGCCGGGGGCCAGCTGGCGGCGCTGTTCGTGCCCGCGCAGCAGCGTGTCCTGCACCAGGTCGTCGGCCTCGGCCCGGTCGCGCGTCAGCGCGAAGGCATAGCGCCGCAGCGGCGCCAGCAGGTCCAGGATCGGGTCGCGTGTCTTGCTCATCTCGAAACAATAGACGACGCCGCACCGCGATCGCTTCCCTCCCTCCGTGAAAAAATCTGCCGCGCTGTAGCCGACCGAAGATAACGGTTGCCTTTCCGCCCCCGCGTCGCGTTATGTTCAGCCAGAAAGAACGACCGGAGACCGCCATGCGCCTTGCCGCCACGCTTGCCCTGATTCTGGGCGCCCCGCTCTCGGCCATGGCGCAGGACGCGCCGCCGGTGACGGTCTTTGCCGCCGCCAGCCTGACCGACGCGCTGGACCGCGTGGCGGCGCTGTGGTCGCAGGAGACCGGCAACCGCGCGGTCATGTCCTATGCCGGGTCCTCCGCCCTGGCCCGCCAGATCCAGGAGGGCGCGCCGGCGGACGTCTTCATCTCGGCCAGCGCCGAGTGGATGGACACGGTGCAGGCCTCGGGCGACATCCGGGCCGACACGCGGCGCGACATCCTGGGCAACAGCCTGGTGCTGATCGCGCATGGCGCGGCCGAGCCGGTGCGCATCGATGCCAGCCTGGACCTGCCCGCGCTGCTGGAGGGCGGGCGGCTGTCCATGGCCATGGTCGATTCCGTGCCGGCCGGGATCTACGGCAAGGCGGCGCTGACCCATCTGGGCCTGTGGGAGGCCGTAGCCCCCCTGGTCGCGCAATCCGAGAACGTCCGCACCGCCCTGGCCTTCGTCGCCCGAAACGAGGCGCCCCTGGGCATCGTCTATGCCACCGATGCGGTCGCGCAGGAGGACGTGACGGTCATCGGCACCTTCCCGGCCGACAGCCACGACCCGATCACCTATCCCGCCGCCCTGACGACCCAGGCCCCGGCACCCGAGGCGCAGGCCTTCCTGGACTATCTGTCCTCGCCTGCCGCGCAGGCGGTCTGGACCGAATACGGCTTCACGACCGCGCCATGACCGACGCGGTCACGGGCTGGCTGGGGCCGGCGGAATGGCAGGCGGTGCGGCTGTCGCTGCGCGTGGGGTTCGTGGCGACCCTGGCCAGCCTGCCCCTGGGCATCCTGACCGCCTATGCGCTGGCGCGCTGGCGCTTTCCGGGGCGGCAGCTGCTGAACGGCATCGTGCATCTGCCGCTGATCCTGCCGCCAGTGGTCACGGGCTATCTGCTGCTGATCGCCTTCGGGCGGCGCGGCAGCCTGGGGCCGCTGCTGGAGAGCCTGGGGATCGTGCTGTCGTTCCGCTGGACGGGGGCGGCGCTGGCGGCGGCGGTCATGGCCTTTCCGCTGATGGTCCGCGCCATCCGCCTGTCGATCGAGGCGGTCGATCCGCGTCTGGAGGCCGCCGCCGCGACCCTGGGCGCAAGCCCGCCTTGGGTGTTCCTGACCGTGACGCTGCCTTTGATGCTGCCGGGCATCATCGCGGGCACGATCCTGGCCTTCGCCAAGGCGATCGGCGAATTCGGCGCGACCATCACCTTCGTCTCGAACATCCCCGGTGAGACCCAGACCATGCCCTCGGCCATCTATGCCGCGCTGCAGGTCCCGGGCGGAGAGGTCGCGGCGGGCCGGCTGGTCGTCGTCGCGGTGGCCCTCGCCATGGCGGCGCTGCTGCTGTCGGAGCTGATCGCGCGCCGCGCCGCGCGCCGGGTGGGGGGCGCATGAGCCTGCAGGTCGGCCTGTCCCACCGCTTCGGGGGCTTCGCGCTGGACGTGGCCTTCGACGCGCCGGCGGGCCTCACGGTGCTGTTCGGCCCCTCGGGTTCGGGCAAGACCACGGTCGTGAACGCGGTCGCGGGCCTCCTGCGGGCGGACCGCGCGCGCATCGCGGTGGACGGGCGGCTGCTGGACGACAGCGCCACGGGGCTGCACCTGCCGCCGCATCGCCGCCGCGTGGGCTATGTCTTTCAGGAAGGGCGGCTGTTTCCGCATCTGTCGGTGCGGCGCAACCTGCTGTTCGGGCGCTGGTTCGCGCCGCGGGGCGCGGCGGGGCCGGATCTGGACCGGGTGGTCGAGATGCTGGACATCGGTCCCCTCCTGGCGCGCCGCCCCGGCGCCCTGTCGGGCGGAGAGCGCAGCCGCGTGGCCATCGGCCGCGCCCTTCTGGCCGCGCCGCGCCTGATCCTGGCCGATGAGCCGCTGGCCGCGCTGGATGCCGCCCGCAAGGAGGAGATTCTGCCCTATTTCGAGCGTCTGCGCGATCACGCGGCGGTGCCGATCCTCTATGTCAGCCATGCGGTGCCGGAGGTGGCGCGCCTGGCCACCACGGTCGTCGCGCTGCGGGCGGGCCGGGTCGCGGCCGTCGGGCCGCCGGCAGCGGTTCTGGGCGACGCGGCGGTGGCGGGGGGCGACACGGCCTCTGTCCTGGCCGCGCGGGTCGAGGCGCATGAGGGCGACGGGCTGACGCGGTTGCGGACGGCGGGCGGCGCGGTCCTGGTCGCGGGCATCGATGCGCCGCCGGGCGCCGCGCTGCGCCTCCGGGTAGCGGCGCGGGACGTGATCCTGTCGCGCGCGCGGCCCGAGGGCCTGTCGGCCCTGACCATCCTGTCGGGCAGCATCGCCGCCATCACCCCCGATGACGGCCCCACCGTCCAGGTGGTGCTGGCCATGGGCGACGACCGCCTGACCGCCCGCATCACCCGCCGGTCGCTGGCGCAGCTGGACCTGGCGCCGGGGCAGTCCTGCCACGCGATCGTCAAGTCGGTGGCCGTGGCCCCCGGCGATCTGGGCCGCGGGCCAGGGTCCGGCCCTTAGGCCTCAGCCCGCCAGCAGCGCGGCATTGCCCCCGGCCGCCGTCGTGTCCACGCAGAGATGGCGTTCGTGCCGCAGATGCGCCAGGTCGGGCATCGCCGCGATCAGCGGGACCAGCGGCCCGTCGCGGCGCGCCAGCGCCTGCGCCATCGCGCGGCCCTGATGCGCGTCGCCCCACCACAGCACCCCCGCCAGATCGGGCAGATCGATCAGGGCTGCGGGATCGACGCGGCCCTCGGCCGTGACCGCGTGACCGCCAAGCGCATCGACCGCACGGGCCTGCGCGCGGGCGGCCTTGGGCCCCGGACCCAGGCACAGGACCGGACCGCGCGGCAGGGTCGAGAGGCGGTTCAGCTCTCCGGTCGGGCCAGGCATCAGGGTCTGCGTCTCGGACGCCGGGCCGTGATCCGCGCTAAGCGCGCGGCCGAGGCGGCCGATGTCCTCGGCGCGGTTCCAGTCCTGCGCGGCCTCCTCCGGTCGCGCAGGCGCGGCCAGGCGCGGCAGGTACAGCGGCCCGCCCGCCTTGGGTCCGGTGCCCGACAGCCCCTCGCCGCCGAAGGGCTGGCTGCCGACCGTGGCGCCGACCTGGTTGCGGTTCACATAGATGTTGCCCGCATGGACCGCCTGCGACACCTGCTGCACCCGCGCGTCGATGCGGCTGTGCAGGCCGAAGGTCAGCCCGTATCCGGTCGCGTTGATCTCGGCCACCACGCGGTCCAGATCGCGGGCGCGGAAGGTCGCCACATGCAGGACCGGGCCGAAGATCTCGCGCTCCAGCGCGGCGATGCCGGGCACGCGGATCAGCGTCGGCGGGACGAAATGCCCGGTCGCGGGGGCCGCGACCTGATGCAGAATGCGGTCGCGGTGCTGATCCAGATAGGAGAGGATGCCGCGCTGCGCCTCGGCATCGATGACCGGCCCCACGTCGGTCGACAGGTCCCACGGATCGCCCACGCGCAGTTCGTCCATCGCGCCCCGGATCATGGCGATCACATGATCGGCCACGTCCTCCTGCACGTAAAGACAGCGCAGCGCCGAACAGCGCTGGCCCGCGCTGCGGAAGCTGGAGGCCACGATGTCGCGCACCGCCTGTTCGGGCAGGGCGGTGCTGTCCACGATCATCGCGTTCAGCCCGCCGGTCTCCGCAATCAGCGGCGTGCCGGGCGCCATGTGATCGGCCATCGCGCCCGCGATCAGCCGCGCGGTGTCGGTGCCGCCGGTGAAGACCACGCCACCCACGCGCGCGTCCCGCGTCAGTGCCGCACCCACCGTGCCGCCATCGCCCGGCAGCAGCTGCAGCGCGGTCGCGGGCACGCCTGCGCAGTGCAGCAGGCGCACGGCATGGGCCGCAATCAGCGGGGTCTGTTCGGCGGGCTTGGCTAGGACCGCGTTCCCGGTCATCAGCGCCGCCGCGACCTGGCCGGTGAAGATCGCCAGCGGAAAGTTCCACGGGCTGATCGCCGCGATGATGCCGCGGGGGGCATCCGTGCGCGCCTCGCCCTGCTGGGCGTAATAGCGCAGGAAATCCACAGCCTCGCGCAGTTCGGCCACGGCGTCGTTCAGGGTCTTGCCCGCTTCGCGTGCCAGGATGCCGAAGATCGGGCCGAAATCGGCCTCCATCAGGTCGGCGGCGCGGCGCAGCACGGCGGCGCGTTCGGCGGGGGGCGCAGCCCACGGACGGGCCGCGTCGATGGCCGCCGCGACGGTCGCCGCATCCGCGTCGTGGACCCGGCCCACGACTGCCAGCGTCGCAGGGTTCGTCACGGCACGCGCGGGCAGGGCGTCGACCGCGGCCGCGACGATGGGGGCCGCATCCTCGGCCACGGCATCCCGCGCAGCGAAGATGCGCTCCAGCACGTCGGCGGAGGACAGATCAAAGCCCTGCGCGTTCACCCGACCCGCGCCATAGATCGCCTCCGGCGCCACCAGACCCGCAGGGGGGCGGGCATCGGTCAGTGCGTCGAACGGGTCGCGGGCGATCTCCTCGGGGGTCACGTCCTCATCGACGATCTGGTTGACGAAGCTGCTGTTGGCGCCGTTCTCCAGCAGGCGGCGGACCAGATAGGCCAGCAGGTCCTGATGCGCGCCCACCGGGGCATAGATGCGGCAGGCGGTGCCCTGATCCTTCAGCACGATGTCGTGCAGCCGTTCGCCCATGCCGTGCAGGCGCTGGAACTCGAAGGGCGCGCCGCGCGCCAGCTCCAGGATGGCGGCGACGGAATGGGCGTTGTGGGTCGCGAATTGCGGATAGATGCGGTCGGTCAGGCCCAGAAGCTGCTTGGCCAGCGTCAGATAGCTGACATCGGTCGCGGTCTTGGAGGTGAACAGCGGAAAGTCGGGATGCCCCTCGACCTGGGCGCGCTTCATCTCGCTGTCCCAATAGGCGCCCTTGACCAGGCGCAGCATGATGCGGCGGTCGTGGCGGACGGCCAGCGCATGCAGCGCGTCGATCATCGCGCCCGCCCGCCTGCCATAGGCCTGCACCACCACGCCGAACCCGTCCCATCCGGCAAGCTCGGGGTCGGGCAGCACGGCCTCGATCACCTTCAGCGACAGAGCCAGGCGGTCCTGCTCCTCGGCGTCGATGTTCAGGCCCATATTGGCGGCGCGCGCCCGGCGGGCCAGGTCGCGCACCACCGGGACCAGCTCGGCCATGACGCGGGCCTCCTGCGCGACCTCGTAACGCGGATGCAGCGCCGACAGCTTGATCGAGATGCCGGGGTTCCGCGCGACCGACCCCTGCGTGCAGGCGCCCGCGATGGCGGCGATGGCCTTGCGGTATTCGTCGGCATAGCGGTCGGCGTCGCGGGCGGTCATCGCCGCCTCGCCCAGCATGTCGTAGCTGTAGGTGTATCCCTTGGCCTCCTGACCCTTGGCGCGTTCCAGCGCCGCGTCGATGGTCTGGCCCAGCACGAACTGTCGCCCCATCTCGCGCATCGCGCGGGTCACGGCGGTGCGGATCACCGGCTCTCCGAGGCGGCGGATCGCGCCGCGCAGCGTGCCCGCCAGGCCCGGCTGGTCGTCGCCCAGCACCCGCCCCGTCAGCATCAGCGCCCAGGTCGAGGCATTGACCAGGCTGGAGGAACTTTCGCCCAGATGCCGCCCCCAGTCCGACGGCGCGATCTTGTCCTCGATCAGCGCGTCGATGGTGGCGCGGTCGGGAACCCGCAGCATCGCCTCGGCCAGGCACATCAGCGCCACCCCCTCGCGGGTCGAGAGGCCGTATTCCGCCAGCATCAGCTCCATCATCGTGGGCTTCGATTCGGCGCGGATGCGGCGGATCAGATCCGCGGCGCGGGCGCTGATCCGGGCGCGGATGTCGGGCGACAGGTCCGCATCGCGCGACAGGCGCGCCAGCAGATCGGCCTCGGGCTGGAACTTGGCGGTGGAATTCAGGTCGGTCATGGCAGGGCCCCGAAGTTGATTGCCGGAGAATATCGCGAAGGACATGGACGATGTGACCAATGATGGTGCATCATGCAGCCCGTTCACCCAAAATCGGGGCTGTTTCCGTGACCGACCTGCTTGACCCGATCAACCGCCGCATCCTGGCCGAACTGTCCACCAACGCGCGCCTGCCCGTGACGGAACTGGCGCGCAAGGTCGGCCTGTCCAAGACCCCCGTCGCGCTGCGAATCCGCCAGCTGGAGGAGGCCGGGCTGATCACCGGATACCGCGCGATCCTGTCGCCGGTGCGCCTCGGCCTGACCCATGTCACCTATGTCGAGGTGCGCATGACCGACACCCGCCAGAAGGCGTTGGAGGCCTTCAACGCCGCCGTCCGCGCCATCCCCGAGGTCGAGGAGTGCTACATGATCGCGGGCGGTTTCGACTATCTGCTGAAGGTGCGGTCCCGCGACATGGCCCATTACCGGCAGATCATGGCAGACCGCATTTCGTGCCTACCGCATGTGAACGCCACCTCCAGCCATGTAGCGATGGAGGCGGTGATCGAACAGAACGGCCCGCGCCTCTAGTCGAACTGATCCAGCCGGTGCGGGTTCAGCCGGCGCAGGTCGCCCCGGCGCAGCGTCACCCCGTGCCGGTCGAAGAAGTCCAGGATCTCGATGGCGACCTTGCGGCCGTTCTGCACCCGGTCGCGGAACAGGGCGGCGGTGAACCAGCCGTCCTCGGTCGCCGCCGCCACCTCGCGCAGGATCGCCACCATCCGCGTGGTGACGGGGCGGGCGAAGAAATGGTCATGCGCGATCTGGTCGGTCCGGCCAAGCCTCTGGGTCAGGCGCAGGATGCGGCGGATCTCCTTTTCGTCGATGCCGAACTCGGTCGCGAAATCGCGCACGCGGGGCGGGCGGAACTGCATCTCTCCGGTCAGCGCGGGCAGGATGCGGTCCCAGATGGCCTCGTCCTCGGGCGACAGGCGGACCTCGTGGCCCGGCAGGCGCAGGAAGGCGCCGTCCGGGACGATGCGCCCCGCCTCGGCCTCCTGCCGCAGCAGCGCCAGCCACGGCTCCTTGGGCAGGCGCGGCGTCACGACCAAGCGCAGACGCTCGCGGCCCAGACCGGGCAGGTCGGGGTTCGCATCGTGAAACGCCGCCAGCTCCGCCCCGATGCCGTTGCGCAACCCGCGCAGATGATCGTCCGACAGCGCCAGCCCGGCCACCGCCTGCCCCCCCGCCCGTGCCAGCGCGGCGCGGGCCGCCTCCGGGGGCATGGCGCGGTCGCGGGCAAAGACTGTCAGATCGACCGGGGCCACGGCCAGCATCGCGGCCAGCGGCTCGGGCGCATGGGCGGCGGCGATCAGGGCCAGCCGTTCGGGCGTGCGCCGCTTGCGCGCGGGCGGGCGCAGGTCCGACAGCAGGCCCCCGCCGATGGTCCGGCTGGCCGACACGTCGCGCAGGATGAAGCGGTCGCCGACCGTCGCGGCCAGGGGCGCGTCCAGGACGATCTGCACCGGCCCGCGACCGCCCGGCGGGATCGGATCGCCCAAGGGGACGATGCGCGCGCCGCGTTCGGCGGCATGGCTGTGCAGGCGGGCGGGAAACCAGGTGCCGATGGGTTTGGGCTCGGACGGCAGCACGCTCAGCATCGCGTCGATGCGTTCGGTGGGGGCGTGCAGGGACGGGGCCAGCACGATGTCGCCGCGATGGATCGCGTCCTTGGCGACGGCCTCTCCGGCCAGGTTCAGGGCGCAGCGCTGACCGGCCAGGCCCTCGGTCGCGGCGCGGTTCTGGGCGTGGATGCCCCGCACCCGCGCCGCGATCCCCGAGGGGCTGACCGTCACCAGATCGCCCACGGCCACGCGGCCCGACAGGACCGTGCCGGTCACCACCGTGCCCGCGCCCTGCAGGGTGAAGCTGCGATCGACCGCAAGGCGGAACATCGCGTCGCTGCCCCGCGCGGTCGTCTGCGCCTCCGCTCGGATCAGCGCGTCGCGCAGATCGGGGATGCCCTCGCCGGTCAGCGAGGAGACCGGCATGATGGGCGCATCGGCCAGCGCGCTCTTTGCCAGCGCCTCGCGGATCTGGGCGGTGACGGCGGCGCGGCGGGGGGCATCGGCCAGATCGGCCTTGGTCAGGGCGATCAGGCCGCGCGTGAGGCCCAGCAGGTCCAGGATGGCCAGATGCTCCCGCGTCTGCGGCATCACGCCGTCATCGGCCGCCACGACCAGCAGCGCCAAGTCGATCCCGCCCGCGCCGGCCAGCATGGTGTGGATCAGCCGTTCATGGCCCGGGACGTCGACGAAGCCCGCGACCGCGCCGCCGCCCAGATCGGCATAGGCAAAGCCCAGATCGATGGTGATGCCGCGGGCCTTCTCCTCGGCCAGGCGGTCGGCATCGGTGCCGGTCAGGGCGCGGACCAGGGCGGTCTTGCCGTGGTCGATGTGACCCGCGGTGCCGACGATCACGCCAGCGCCTCCAGCAGGTCGGCGTCGCGTTCCAGACAGCGCAGGTCCAGGATCAGCGCACCATCATGGATGCGCCCGATCACCGGGCGGTCGCGCGCGCGCAGCCAAGCGGCCAGCCGGTCGGGCGCGTCGCCCCCCGTCCCGGTGATGCGCAGCCCGGCCGAGGGGATCGTGTCAGTGGGCAGCGAGCCCGAGCCGATCTGGCTGGCGCAATCGGTGGTCGTGACGGCGTATTCGCGCAGGCGCGCGGCCACCAGCGGGGCCAGCCGCGCGGCCTGGACCGCGATCTCGGCCTGCGGGCGGGCCAGGAGGCGCAGGACGGGCAGGCGGCGCTCCAGCCGGTCGGGGTCGCGATAGAGGCGCAGTGTCGCCTCCAGCGCGGCAATGCGGATCTTGTCCAGGCGCAGGGCGCGCTTCATCGGGTTCTTGTTGATCCGCGCGATCAGATCGCGCCGCCCGACGACGAAGCCCGCCTGCGGGCCGCCCAGCAGCTTGTCGCCCGAGAAGGTGACCAGATCGGCGCCCTCTGCCACGGCCTCGGCCACGGTGGGTTCGCGGCGCAGACCCCATCGCGACAGATCGACCAGCGATCCGGCGCCCAGATCGTTCAGCATCACCACGCCCGCCGCCCGCGCGATGGCGGCCAGCGCCGGCCCCGCGACCTCGGCGGTAAAGCCCTCGATGCGATAGTTCGAGGTGTGGACCTTCAGGATCAGGCCCGTCTGGTCGGTGATGGCGTCCTGATAATCGCGGGGATGGGTGCGGTTGGTGGTGCCGACCTCGACCAACCGCGTGCCCGCGCGGGCCATGATGTCGGGCATGCGGAAGGCGCCGCCGATCTCGATCAGCTCGCCGCGCGAGACGATGCTGTCGCGGCCCTGACCGAAGCTGTTCAACGCGATCAGCACGGCGGCGGCGTTGTTGTTGACGATCGTGGCGTCCTCGGCCCCGGTCAGCTCGCAGAGAAGGCCGCGCAGATGGTCGTCGCGCTGGCCCCGCCCGCCGGTCTCCAGGTCGTATTCCAGAGCCAGCGGCGCGGCCATGGCGGCGCTGGCGGCGGCGATGGCCTCATTGGCCAGGATCGCGCGGCCCAGATTGGTGTGCAGCACCGTGCCGGTCAGGTTCAGCATCGGCCTGAGCCGGGTTGCGGCCATCGCCGCCAGATCGGCCGCCAGCAGATGCGGCAGGCGCGCGGCCTCGAACGCGCCGTCGGCGCCGTCGCGGATGGCCGCGCGGGCGGCGTCCAGGCGCAGGCGGGCGTGGCGCGTCACCATCGCCCGGCCATGCCGGTCGATCAGGTCGGGATGGCCCGACAGCAGCTGATCGACCGACGGCAGCGCCCGAAAGCCCGACATCAGTAACCCGCGAGGAACGGGTTGAAGCCGCCGCGCCGGATGCCTGTGTCCTTCATCAGCAGGTCCAGCCCAAGGCTGCCGACATCGTCGGCGATGGGCTCCAGGCTGGGGTTCTTGTTCTGATAGAGGATCTTGACCCAGGAGTCGCAATCGCCGCAGACCTCGGCGCGGACGGTGGCCTGATCGGTCTCGACGCTGCGATAGCTGATCTTGCCGGTCTCTGCGCAGCAGAGGCAGGTCAGCCGGACCTCGTTCCACTGCGTCTGGCAGCATGCGCAGGCGGCATAGCGCACGCCGTCCAGCTCGGCCATGCCGACGACGCTGCTGCTGGCCGGACGGCCGCCGCAGGCCGGGCAGACGCCGGTGCGGATCTTGACCAGCCGATCGGCGGGCAGGCTTGCGGCCAGACGCGACAGGTGCAGCTGCACCGCCAGCGCCGCGAACAGATGCGGCGCCACGCTGTCATCGGGGATCGTGTCGGCCAGGATGTTCTCCAGCAGCCAGTGGCGGTCGGCCAGGGGGGCCGCGGTCACCGCCGACAGGGCCAGCCGCGCGGGTTCGGGCATGTCCAGCGCCGCCGCATGGGTCAGCACCGCGTCCAGCGTGGCGTGCAGGTCGGGATCGGTCGACAGCGCCCGGCGGTCGATGGGCGGCATGCGGGTCTCGCGCGCCAGCGCGATGCGGTCGGCCGGGATGGGGGCGGGGCGGGGAAGCTCCTCGGCCAGACGCGCCTGAAGATCGACCAGCTGGCCCAGGAAGGCCAGCCACGGTCCCAGATTGTCGCTGTGCTGGGCCAGGAAGGCCAGGCGCTTCGCGCGGGTCGCGAACAGGCGCATGGGTTTCGGCAGCATCACCAGCGGCGCCGAAGGGACGCCGCCGATGGCCGAGGGGTCGGGTTGGATGGTGGTGGTCATGTCTCTCTCCGGGCCGAACCGGCCACAGGGGATGCCGGTGATGGTGGCCGGCAGATTACTCTGCCGGGCCCTTGTTGTCGCGGCTGGCGATCTCTCGCAGCCATTTGCGGTGATGGCGCCAGGCCCATCCGCCGGTGACCGTGCCCCGGGTCATCGCGCGCAGCGTGCCGCGCGTCCAGATCGCGGCATAGACATGCATGATAAACACGAGGATGATCGCCACGGCCGACAGCGCATGGACCAGCACCGCGATGCGGCGGACGGGAATGCTGACCAGACCGGGGAAATACTGCTCCCAGATCATCACCCCGGTGGCGATCAGCACCACGATCAGCCCGGACATCGCCCAGAAGACGAACTTCTGACCGGCATTGTACTTGCCAAGCTCGGGCAGTTTCTCCTCGTTGCCCTTCACCACGTCGCCGATATTGGCGACCCAGGTGGCGTCCTCGGGGCGGGGCATGTTCAGCCGCCACAGCTGGATGAACATCAGCGCGAAGCTGACGAACAGCACCACGCCGATGATCGGGTGGATCCAGCGGGTCGTCTGACCGCCGCCGAAGAGGCCGGTCAGGAAGAACAGCGACGGATCGAACAGCGCCAGTCCCGACAGCGCCAGCGCGATCAGGCTGAACGCCGTCACCCAGTGGTTCAGGCGGGTGATGCCGCGATAGCGGCTGACCTCGACCGGCTGGATGCTCTCCAGCCGGTCGCCGCGTTCGGAATAGTAGGGGCGCGGGGCCATCAGACGTGGTCTCCTTCGTCGGGGTTCCGGCCCTTGACCAGCGCGTCGGCGGCCTTGACGTCATGCTCCTCGACCTCGTTCGCGCGGGCGAAGAGGCCGTGCAGCGTGGCGCCGACCGCGGCCAGACCGATGGCCGCCAGGCCCGCGGTCTTGGTCACGCCCTTCCAGCCCTCGACCACCGGAGAGATCCGGGGATTTTCGGGCAGGTCGTTGTAGATGCCGGGCTTGTCCGCGTGATGCAGCACATACATCACGTGGGTTCCGCCGACGCCGGCCGGATCGTAAAGGCCCGCGTTTTCATAGCCGCGCGACTTGAGATCCTCGATCCGGGTCTCGGCATGGGCCTGCATGTCGGCCTTGGTGCCGAACACGATGGCCTGCGTGGGGCAGGCTTTCGCGCAGGCAGGACCTTGGCCCACGGCCACGCGATCCGAACACAAGGTGCACTTGTAGCTCTTGTGGTCGGTCTGGCTGATGCGCGGGATGTCGAAGGGACAGCCGGTGACGCAATAGCCGCAGCCGATGCAGTTGTCGTGGATAAAGTCCACGATGCCGTTGGAATACTGCACGATGGCGCCAGGCGCCGGGCAGGCCTTGAGACAGCCCGGATCCTCGCAATGCATGCAGCCGTCCTTGCGGATCAGCCATTCCAGGTCGTTTGTCGCCGGGTTCTCCCATTCCGCGAAACGCATCAGGGTGAACATGTCGGGGGTCAGATCGTGTGGGTTCTCATAGACCCCCACGTTCTCTCCGACCGCGGGGGTCGTGTCGTTCCATTCCACGCAGGCGGATTGGCAGGCCTTGCAGCCGATGCACTTGGACACATCGATCAGCTTGGCCAGCTTTTCCAGCTGGCGTTCCGGGGCAGGCACGTTCCGCGTGGCCGAGATGCGCACGACATCGCGCGCATCGAAATAGGCCTCGGTCGGTTGCACGGGCGGGTTGGACGCCGCCGTGGTCGGGCTGTTTGCCATGTCGTTCATGCCACCGGCTCCTCGGTTGCGGGTTCGATGTTGACCAGGAACGCCTTGAATTCGGGCGTATCCGTGTTCGCATCCCCGATGAACGGCGTCAGGCTGTTCGGCCCCCAGCCCTTCTTGGCGGCCCCCATGAAGCCCCAGTGCAGCGGAATGCCCACCACATGGACGGGCTTGCCGTCACAGATCAGCGGCTGCAGGCGACGGGTGACCACCGCCTTGGCCCAGACCTGTCCGCGTTTGCCGAAGACACGCACGCGGCTGCCGTTGGCGATGCCGCGCTCCTCGGCCAGCTGGACGCTGATCTCCACGAAGAACTCGGGCTGCAACGCGGCGTTCACCCGGTTGTGCTTGGTCCAGTAGTGGAAATGCTCGGTCAGGCGATAGGAGGTCGCGACGAACGGAAACTCGTCGCTGGTTCCCAGCTGAGCCACGTCGCTTTCGAAGACCCGCGCCACCGGGTTCCCGCGCATGCGCGCGTTGAACACGTTGGCCATCGGGCTCTCGAACGGCTCCATATGCGTCGGGAAGGGCCCGTCGCGCATCATGCCCCGGCTGAACAGGCGCGAGACGCCCTCCTGGTTCATGATGAACGGTCCCACCGTGGCCGGATCGGCGGTCGGCGCGATGTCGGGGACGTCGTATCCCGTCCACTTCTCGCCGTTCCATTCGATCAGCTTGCGCGAGGCGTCCCAGGGACGGCCCGCCATGTCGGCCGAGGCGCGGTTGTACAGAATGCGCCGGTTGGCCGGCCAGGCAAAGGCCCAGTTCAGGAACATGCCGGTCTCGTCGGGATCGGAATTGTCCCGCCGCGCCATCATGTTGCCGTCCTCGGTCCAGCTGCCGGCATAGATCCAGCAGCCCGCCATGGTGGTCCCGTCGTCGCGCAGCTGTCCGAAGCCGGACACCTGCTGACCCGCCTGCAGGATCTGCGCGCCCGTGGCCGGGTCCGTCACCGGAGCCAGCGCACGACCGTTCATCTCGCGCGCCAGTTCGGCAGGCGTGGGTTCGCCCGGATCGGCATAGTCCCATGCCAGGTTCACGATCGGATCGGGGAAGGCGCCGCCTTCGGCCCGGTACAGGTCGCGCACCCGCGTCCAGATCTGCGCCATGATCCAGGTGTCGTGCTTGGCCTCGCCCGGCGGCGTCGCGCCGGCCCAGTGCCATTGCAGCCAGCGGCCCGAATTGACCAGCGCGCCCTCGTCCTCGGCGAAGCAGGTCGTGGGCAGCTCCAGCACCTCGGTCTGGATCGAGGCCGTGTCCACGTCGTTATGCGCGCCGTGGTTCTCCCAGAAATGCGAGGTCTCGGTGGACAGGGGGTCCATCACGACCAGCATCTTCAGCCTGGACAGGCCCGCCGTCACCTTGCCGCGGTCCGGGATGGACAGCATCGGGTTGAAGCCCTGGCAGAAGTACAGGTTCACCTTGCCATGGTTCATCAGCTCGAACATGCGCAGGATGTCATAGGCCGGCACGTCCAGCTTGGGCAGATAGTCGAAGGCCCAGTCATTCTCGGCCGTCGCGGCATCGCCCCACATGGCCTTGAGGAAGCTGACCATGAACTTGGGATAGTTCTGCCAGTAGCTGGTCTGACCCGGCTGCAGCGGCGTGAACTGACGTGTGGACAGATAGGTCTGCCAGTCGACCTCCTTTTCCGTCGGGATGTTCAGGTATCCCGGGATCAGGTTCGACATCAGGCCGATATCGGTCAGGCCCTGGATGTTGGAGTGACCGCGCAGCGCGTTCATCCCGCCACCGCGGACGCCGATATTGCCCAGGATCAGCTGCAGCATCGCCATGCCGCGGATGTTCTGGGCGCCCTTGGAATGCTGGGTCCAGCCAAGCGCGTACATGGACGTCATCGTCCGGTCCACGGCCGAGCATTCGCCGATCATCGCGCAGATATCCAGGAACTTGTCCCGCGGCGTGCCGGTGATGTTCTCGACGAACTCAGGCGTATAGACGTCGACATGCGCCTTGAGCAGGTTCCAGACGCAGCGCGGGTCCTGCAGCGTGGGGTCGGTCAGCGCAAAGCCGTCCTCGCCCTTCTGATAGTCCCAGCTCTCCTTGTTGAAGTCGCGCTTCTCCTCGTCATAGCCGGTGAAGAGGCCGTCGGACCAGCCGAAGTCCTCGCGCACCAGGAAGGAGGCGTTGGTGTAGTTGCGGACATAGTCCCACTGGACCTTGTCGTTCTCGATGCACCAGCGGATCACCCCCATCAGGAAGGCGATGTCGGTGCCCGGACGGATCGGCGCATAGTAATCCGCCACCGATGCGGTGCGGGTATAGCGCGGGTCGACCACGATCAGCTTGGCGCCGCGATGCGCCTTGGCCTCGGTCACCCACTTGAAGCCGCAGGGATGCGCCTCGGCAGCATTGCCGCCCATGACGATCGCCAAATCGGTGTTCTTGATGTCAGTCCATGGATTGGTCATCGCTCCACGGCCGAATGTCGGGCCCAAACTGGACACCGTAGGGCCGTGTCAGACGCGTGCCTGGTTGTCGAATCCCACAATCCCCATGGACCGGACCGTCTTGTAGGTCAGCCATGCAGTCTCGTTGGTCGTGGCCGAAGCCGCCAGGAAACCCGTCGTCGTCCAACGGTTGACGGGGGTGCCGTCATCGTTGGTGGCGATGAAGTTCGCATCCCGATCATCCTTGAGGGCGCGGGCGATCTTGTCCAGCGCCTCTTCCCAAGTGATCTCCTCGAAGCGGTCCGATCCCGGACGGCGAACACGGGGCTGCGTCAGGCGCGTGGGCGCATGGACGAAGTCCTTCAGCGCCGCGCCCTTGGGGCACAGCGTTCCGCGGTTCGTCGGATGGTCGGCATCGCCTTCGATATGCATCAGCTCGGCGGTCTCGCCGGCCTTCACGTCGCCGCGCGAATACATGATGATGCCGCAGGCGACCGAGCAATAGGGGCAGGTGTTGCGTGTTTCCGTGGTCGTGGCCAGCTTGAAGGCGCGCACATGCGCCGCCTCCGCTGCCTCGGCCCCGCCGAAGCCCATGGCTCCAAGCGACGTTGCCGCAACCCCCGCTCCCGCAAGCCTCAGAAAGCCGCGGCGCGAAAGGTCGATATTCATGGGACCCCCTCTGCCTGTCTGTAATGGATAGGTACCCTCCAATTGTCTGCCGCCGCCCCGGCCAAGTCAACCCGTGACGCCTTGCGCGCGACCGAACGGACGGTCTAGAACGGGCGGGCAAGCCGATGCGCCGGGGGCGTTCGGGCCGTGTGGTTCCGCCGGAGACGGGGGCTTGGCACATCGGCGCGAGACCCCGCCATCGACGGGGTCCGCCGATCCCAGCCCCTCACCCTGACCGGAGCCCAGTCCATGCCCCTGATGTCGCGCCTGTTCGCCACCCTGCTGGCCACCGCCCTGCCGCTCTCCGCCGCAGCCCAGGAAACGCTGTATTTCTCGGCCATCCCCGACGAGGACGAGACCAAGCTGGTCGAGCGCTTCTCGGCCGTGGCCGACTACCTGTCGGAGGAGCTGGGCGTGCCGGTCGAGTTCGTCCCGGTCAAATCTTACCCCGCCGCCGTCACCGCCTTCCGCAACGACCAGGTCCAGCTGGCCTGGTTCGGGGGGCTGTCGGGCGTGCAGGCGCGGCTGCTGGTCGACGGGGCCCGCGCCATCGCGCAGGGCGACGAGGATACCAGTTTCGTCAGCTATTTCATCGCCCATACCGACACCGGCCTGACCGAGTCCGAGGACTTCCCCGAGGCCGCGCGGGGCATGTCCTTCACCTTCGGCGCCAAGACCTCGACCTCGGGGCGCCTGATGCCGGAATACGCGATCCGCGAGAATACCGGCGAGGCGCCGGAGGAGTTCTTTGGCCGCGTGGGCTTCTCGGGCGATCACAGCCAGACGCTGCGGCTGGTCGCATCGGGCGCCTGGCAGGTCGGCGCGCTGAATTATACCGTTTACGATCAGGCGGTTGCCGATGGTGCGCCCGAGGTCGAGACCGCCAAGATCATCTGGAAGACGCCGCCCTATCCCGACTACAACTGGACCATCCGTGGCGACGTGGACGCCCGGTGGGGCGAGGGTTTCGCCGACAAGGTGCAGGCCGCGCTGGTCGGCATGGACGATCCGGACCTGCTGGCGGCCTTCCCGCGCAACGCCTTCATCCCCGCCGCGAACGAGGACTATGCCCCCATCGAACAGGTCGCCCGCGATCTGGACCTGCTGGAGTAGTCCTTGCAGCTTCTGGACGGGGTCGATCTGGGCTATGGCGGCGCGCCCGTCCTGTCGGGCGTGCGACTGCATGTCGCGCCCGGAGAGCGGGTCGCCCTGCTGGGCCGCAGCGGTTCGGGCAAGTCGACGCTGCTCTCCGCCCTGCACGAGGCGGCGGCGGGGCGGGGACTGCGAATCGCGCTGGTCCCGCAGGACGCGGCGCTGGTCCCGCAGCTCTCGGCGCTGCGCAACGTGCTGATGGGGCGGCTGGACGATCACGGCGCCTGGCGCAACCTGCGCACGCTGATCCGCCCGTCGGCGCCCGACCGCGCCGCGGCCCTGGCCGACCTGGACCGCGTGGGTCTGACGCCCCAGGCCGATGCCCGCGTGGAATCCCTGTCCGGCGGGCAGAAGCAGCGCGTGGCCCTGGCCCGCGCCCTGCATCGCGGCGGCGACCTGATCCTCGGGGACGAGCCGCTCTCGGCCGTCGATCCGCGTCAGGCGCAGGAGCTGGCCGCGCTGCTGCGCGCGGCCTTTCCGACCGCGATCCTGGCGCTGCATGACGTGGCCGTCGCGCGGGCCTTTGCCACGCGGGTCATCGGGCTGAAGCAGGGCATCTTTCTGTTCGACCTGCCGGTGGACCAACTGGACGCCACGCGGATCGAGGCCCTCTATGGCTAGCCTGTCGCGCCTTGGCGTGGTGGCGGGGTTTCTGGCCGTGGCCGCGCTGTGCCTGCCGCTGGCCGACCTGACGGTGGCGGGCCACGACCCCTGGGCCGCGCTGGCCCGGATGGGCCGCGGCTTTCTGGCGCCCGATTTCGGCGCCATCGAACAGATCGCCCGCGCCGTCGCGCTGACCGTGGCCTTCGCGGTCGCGGGCGTGACCCTGGGGGGCGTGGCGGGGCTTATCCTGGCGCCCTTCTATCGGCTGCGCGCGGTGCGGGGCCTGGCCATCGCCCTGCGCTCGGTCCACGAGCTGTTCTGGGCGCTGCTTCTGCTGCAGGTCTTCGGGATCAGCGTCTGGTCGGGAGTGCTGGCCATCGCGCTGCCCTATGCCGGGATCTTCGCCAAGGTCCTGTCCGAGATCCTGGACGAATCCGACCGCCGCCCCGACCGCTGGCTGGGCCCGTCGGTCGATCCGCTGACGCGGTTCCTCTGGGCGCGCGCGCCGCTGGCCGTGCCGCAGATGGCGACCTATGCGCTCTACCGGCTGGAATGCGGGCTGCGGTCGTCGGCGGTGCTGGGCTTCATCGGGCTGCCGACGCTCGGCTTTCAGCTGGACACGTTCTTCCGGCAGGGGGAATACGGCGCGGCGGGGGCGGTCATGGCGATCTACATCACGCTGATCGCGACGGTCCGGCTGTGGATGCGGCCCCGGCTGCTGCTGGGCTGGCTGGTCTTCGCGGCGGTGATGCTGGCCACCGTGCGCACGCCGCCGATGGGGCAGGGCGCGCTGTGGCGGTTCCTCAGCCAGGACATCATCCCCGCCCCCCTGCGCCAGGGCGACCCCGCCGCCCTGATGCCCTGGCTGTGGGAGCTGACGAGCACCGCGATCCTGCCGGGCATGGCCGCGACGCTGGTGGTGGCGCAGCTGGCGCTGGTCCTGGCCGGGGCGGTGGCCTTCGTCGCGCAGGCCGCCATCGTGCCCCGCGTCACCGGGCGCATCGGCGCGAGCCTGGGGCATCTGGTGCTGGTGATCCTGCGGTCCTTTCCCGAATACATGCTGGCCTATCTGTTCCTGCAGGTCTGGGGGCCGTCCATGCTGCCCGCGATCCTGGCGCTCGGGCTGCATAACGGGGCGATCATCGGGCATCTTCTGGGCCGTCAGGCGACCGGGCTGACGCTGCGCGCGGACGCGCCGCGCGGCCTGACGCTCTGGGGTTGGGAGATCGCGCCGCGCCTCTTCGGACCCTTCGTGGCGCTGTGCCTCTATCGGTGGGAGATCATCATCCGGGAATCCGCGATCATGGGCATCCTGGGCATCGCCACCCTGGGGTTCTTCCTGGACGATGCCATCGGAGAGCTGCGCATCGACCGCGCCGTCGTCATCCTGATCGCGACCGGGCTGGTCACGGTCGGCATCGACGCGCTGTCGCGCGCCATCCGCGCCCGCCTTGGCGCGGGCGATCTGCGGGTCGGGGACGCGCGGCCGGGGATGACCCCCGGCCAGGCGACCAACTGCTAGGCGGCCATCTGCGGCTGGCGCACCGCGCAGGCGAAGGCCAGGAACTTGCCGTCGTCGTTGGAGACCAGATCGCCCATCGGACGCGGCGTCCAGCCAAGCCGCTGCGCCATGCGCAGAAAGGCGGGCGGCCCCAGGAACAGGCAGTCCGTCGCGCCCACCCGGTGCAGGTGGTCGTTCGACGCCTCAAGGATCGCCTCGGCCAGGCCCGGCACCGGCAGCGCAGCAAAGCGCGTCAGCTCCCAGGACTGCGGATCGACGGGGGGTTCGTCATGGCAGAGGTTGGTGGGCATGCCGGGCAGCAGCCCCAGATGCGCGTCGCGGATCATGTAGGAATAGACTACCTTGCCCCCGCCGAAGGCGCAGTCGGTCCGCTTCAGCCGCGCCCCGCCGATCGCCTGACCGTCGCGATGCGCGATCACGTAGACCGTGTCGAAGGTGTCGTACTGCTCGAACTCGATGCCTTCGGCATGGTGCAGCGGCCAGGCCATGCGATCCACGAAGATCTGCTTGCGCAGCTTGAAGAAGCTGGTCACCAGGTCGAACTGCGCCATGTCCTGCGGCAGGCGGATCGTGCTGATCCGCACGTCGGTCATCGTCTGTGTCATGTCGTCCGTCCTTATTGCCGATAGCCGTCGGGCAGCTTCGCCAGTCCCAGGAACTGGCGTCCGCCGGTCACCTTGTTGGGCAGCCACAGCCCCCAGCTGGTCACCTCGACCTTCAGCACGCCGTCATCGGCATAGGCGTCGAAATAGGTCAGCATCGTCTCGACCATGTCGCGACTGAACTCCGCCGTCGCGAGCTTTGGCTCCCTTATCTCCTTGACCACCGTGTCCTCCGTTGATGAAAGGTGACCCCGCAGTGCGCGTCGCAGGACAGCTTGTCGCGCGAAAACGACCGCACCTGCCTTTTCAGTATGTCCGAAAGGACATATCCTGTGGGTTGAAGAGCCGGAGGCCCGCATGCTGCACGACCTGATCCCCCATTTCGACGACGAGATCGCCGAGATGCATGCCCTCGCGCCATCCGGCTGGATCATGGGGTTCAACCTGACCTACAAGGGGCCGGAACATCTGTTCAACGCCTATCCCGACGCCTGGCGGTCGATCTACGAGGACCGCAACTACTTCTTCGGCGATCCCATCGCGATGTGGACGATGACCCATGACGGGGCCGCGCGCTGGTCCGAGGTGCGCATCCCCGACCTGCGCGGCGTCATGCAGGCGGCACGCAAGTTCCGGCTGAACTACGGGGTGGCCATCTCGCGCAAGGTGGCGGGCAAGCGGTCCTTCCTGACCCTGTCCCACCCCAATCGCGAGTTCACCGATGACGAGATCGCGCGCTGCCGGGCCAAGTTCAACCTGTGGACCGACCTGGTGCTGAACCGCGCCGCCCTGACCCCGGCCGAGCTGGACGTGCTGCGGTGCTTCCGCGACGGGCTGGGCCAGATCGAGACCGCGACCCAGCTGGGCATCGCGGAATCGACCGTCAAGCAGCGCGCCGTGAAGGCCTGCGGCAAGCTGGGCGCGAAGAGCCGCACCCAGGCCGTCGCCATCGCGGTGGCGCGCAACTATCTGTAGGGCCTACTGGATCGCCCGGATCGCCGGATAGCTGGCCCGGAAGGCCGCCAGTGCCTCGGCGAAGGCCGGGCGCAGGGCAGGGTCCGGTTCGATGCGCGCGGTGATCGCGGGCGGGGTCATGACCTCGGCCACGCTGCCCGCACCCGCCGCCACCATGCCAAGGCGCGCAGCCCCCAGGGCCGCGCCGAACTCACCCGCCTCGGGCAGGGTCAGCGTAACGTCCAGCGCCGTGGCGATCGCCTCCAGCCAGTAGCGCGACCGCGCCCCCCCGCCGATCGCCATCAGCGTGTCGGGCCGCGCGCCGCTCCGGTGCAGCGCGGCGAGGCTGTCGGCCAGCCCGAAGGCCACCCCCTCCAGCACGGCGCGGGTCAGGTCGCCCTGATCCGTGGCCGCCGCCAGCCCGGTCAGGCTGCCGCGGATGGCGGGGTCGTTGTGGGGCGTGCGCTCTCCGGACAGATAGGGCAGGAACCGCACCGGGCCGGGGGCGCGCAGCGGTCCCAGATCGGCGGTCAGGGCCGCCGGCCCGGTTCCGGTGATCCGCGACAGCCAGTTCAGGCTGTCGGTCGCAGCCAGCATCACGCCCATCTGGTACCAGCGCCCCGGCACCGCATGACAGAAGCTGTGCAGCGCGGTCTGGGGCGCGGGGGCATAGCCGTCGCGCGCCGCAAGGAGCACCCCCGACGTGCCAAGCGACACGAAGCCTGCCCCTTCGGCCATGGCCCCGATCCCGCAGGCGGCGGCGGCATTGTCGCCCGCCCCGCCCGCCACGCTGACCGGCCCGGAGAGACCCCATTCCGCGGCCAGATCGGCGCGCAGGCGACCGGCCTCGGCCGCGCCCTCGACCAGGCGGGGCATCTGGGCGCGGGTCAGACCCGTGGCCTCCAGCAGCGCGTCCGACCAGTCGCGCGCGCCCGTGTCCAGCCAGGCCGTGCCCGAGGCGTCGGACAGATCGCCGACCGCCTCTCCGGTCAGCCACAGGTTCAGATAGGCGGCGGGCAGCAGGATGCGCGCGGCGCGGGCGAACAGGTCCGGCTCCTCGGCGGCCATCCAGGCCAGCTTGGGCGCGGTGAAGCCCGGAAAGACGATGTTGCCGGTCCGCGCGCGGAACTGCGGATCGGCGTCCATGGCCGCGGCCTGGACATGGCTGCGCGTGTCGTTCCACAGGATGCAGGGGCGCAGCACCTCCCCCGCGCGGTCCAGGACGCAGGCGCCGTGCATGTGGCCCGCCACGCCGATGCCGCGCAGGGCCGCGAATTCGGGGTGGGCGGCGCGCAGATCCGCGACCGCGCCCCGGAAGGCCGCGATCCAGTCGGCCGGGTCCTGTTCGGACCAGCCGGGATGGGGGTGGGAGACGCCGTAATGGCGTTCGGCCGAACCGACGGGCCGGCCCGCCCCGTCCACCAGCAGCGCCCGAAGGCCGGACGTGCCCAGATCGATCCCCAGAAAGCTCATCACCGCTCCTCCCCCGTTTGGCGCGACCATCGGCAGCCGGGGCGGAAATGTCCAGCGCGCTTACCCGGCGGGCAGGATGCGCCCGGTGCAGGGGCCGAACCCCACGCGGAACCCGTGGCCCTGCGCATGGGCGAACAGCGCGACCTCGTCCCCGTCCTCCAGGAAGGTGCGCGGGAGGCCGTTCACGCGCACGGGGTCGCGGCCGTTCAACGTCATCTCCAGCAGCGCACCCATCTGCTCGCGCCCGGGACCCGAGACGGTGCCCGACCCCAGAAGGTCGCCCACCCGCATCGGACAGCCCGAGCTGGCATGATGCGCCAGGGCCTGGGCCTGCGACCAGTACATGACCGGATAGTCGACGCGCGCCATCACCTGGCCGTTCAGCGACCACCCCATCCGGATGTCGTGAAAGCCGGGCCGCGTCTCGGCCAGATAGGGCAGGGGCGCGTGATCGCGCGGCGCGCCGGCGCAGCGGAACGGCTCCAGCGCGGCGCGGGTCACGATCCAGGCCCCGATCGTCGTGGCCATGGCCTTGCCCTGGAACGGCCCCAGGGGCTGATACTCCCAGGCCTGGATGTCGCGCGCCGACCAGTCGTTCAGCAGGACATGGCCGAAGATCATCTCCTCGGCCTGATCGACGGTGATCCGGCAGCCCTGTTCAGTGGGCAGGCCCACGACGGCGCCCAGCTCCAGCTCCAGGTCCAGCTTCGCGCTGGCCGCCCAGACCGGACCGTCCTCGCCGCGCAGCTGACCCATGGGGCGGCGGATCGGCGTGCCGGACACCACCACCGAGGAGGCCCGCCCGTTATAGCCGATGGGCATATGCGTCCATTGCGGCGGCAGGGCGTTCTGCGGGTCGCGGAACAGCGCGCCCACGGTCTGCGCATGATGGCGCGAGGCATAGAAGTCGGTTAACTCGCTGACCCGGATCGGCAGGTGCAGCGCCGCCTGAGCCATGGGGATCAGCGGCAGGTCGCGCGGCCCGTCCGGACCCAGCAGCACCATCAGCCGCGCCCGAAGCGCCGCCCAGGCCCGGGGTCCCAAGGCGATGAAGTCGTTCCAGGCGGGCCGGGCCAGCGTGCCTTCCGCCGCGACCAGGCCCCGCGCCTCGCAGGCGGCCAGGTCCAGGATCAGGTCGCCGACGGCCACCCCGCAGCGCGGCGCATCCCCGTCCGAGAACACGCCGCAGGGCAGGTTGTTCAGCGGAAAGGACCCGTCGGGCCGGTTCGCGCTGTCGATCCACGAGGGCAGCAAAACGGGGGCCGCCATCACTTGACCCCGGGCGTGCCGTCGAACTTCTTCTCCAGCCGGTTCCAGACATCGACGTAATCGGGCTGCATCGGTGCCTCGCGCGCGGCCCATTCGGTCAGGTGCTGGGGAAAGCGCGTCTCGAACATGAAGGACATGGTCTCGTCCAGCTTGTGGGGCTTCAGCTCCGCGTTGCTGGCGGCCTCGAAGGCGTCGCGGTCGGGGCCGTGGGGCAGCATGCAGTTGTGCAGGCTGATCCCCCCGGCGCAAAGCCCTGCGGCTTGGCGTCGTACTGGCCGTAGATGTTGCCCATCAGCTCGGACATGACGTTCTTGTGGTACCAGGGCGGGCGGAAGCTGTGCTCGGCCACCAGCCAGCGTTCGCGGAACAGCACGAAATCGATATTGGCCGTGCCCTCCTGCCCCGAAGGCGCGGTCAGCACGGTGAAGATCGACGGGTCGGGATGGTCGAACAGGATCGCGCCGACCGGGGAATAGGTCCGCAGATCATACTTGTAGGCGCAATAGTTGCCGTGCCACGCGACCACGTCCAGCGGGCTGTGGTCGATCCAGCTCTCGTGGAACTGGCCGCACCACTTGATGACCACGCGCGAACGGACCTCGCGGTCCTCGAAGGCCGCGACCGGCGACTTGAAGTCGCGCGGATTGGCCAGGCAGTTGGCGCCGATGGGGCCGCGATTGGGCAGGTCGAACTTCTGGCCATAGTTCTCGCAGACGAAGCCGCGCGCGGGACCATCCGGCAGCTCCACCCGATAGACCAGGCCGCGGGGCAGGATCGCGATCTCCTTGGGTTCCAGGTCGATCACGCCCAGTTCCGTGCAGAAGCGCAGCCGCCCCTGCTGCGGCACGACCAGCAGCTCGCTGTCGGCGGAGAAGAAGTATTCGTCCTGCATCGACGCGGTGACCAGATAGACATGTGCGGCCATGCCCGTCTGAATGTTGACGTCGCCCGCCGTGGTCATCGTCCGCATGCCGGTCAACCAGGTCAGCGGCCGATCGGGCAGCGGGATCGGGTCCCACCGGTACTGGCCCAGGCTGGTGACGTCGGGCAGCACGTTCGGCGCCGTCTTCCACTGCGGCAGGTCGATGCGCGCGAACCGGCCCGTGTGATGGACCGACGGCCGGATGCGATAGCACCAGGTCCGTTCGTTCTGCCCGCGCGGCGCGGTGAAGGCCGTGCCCGACAGCTGTTCGGCATAGAGGCCATAGGCGCATTTCTGCGGGCTGTTCTGACCCTGGGGCAGGGCGCCGGGCAGGGCCTCGGTCTCGAAGTCGTTGCCGAAGCCGGGCATGTAGCCCGGATGGGGGCCGGGCTGCGCGGGGGCGCGGGTCAGGCCCGAGGGGGTGTCGCTGTCGCTCATCGCGGGGTCCGCCGTTCATTGCACGCGCAACGATCCTATGCCCGCGCCCCGCCGCGCGTCAAGCCGGGGCGGCGGGTTGCGGTCGCCGCCCTCCGCCGCTAAGCCCCCGCAGACAGATCACGGCGCAGCGGAATTGCGCAAAAGGAGGCAGTCTTGACCGCATTGGCACGTTTTTCCAGCTTCGTCGGCAACAGCTTTGCGCTGTGGGTCCTGTCCTTCGCGGCCCTTGGGTTCCTGTTTCCCGACACGTTCCGGCAGCTGACGCCCTGGATCGTGACGCTTCTGGGCATCATCATGTTCGGCATGGGCCTGACCATCTCGGGGCGCGACTTCGCCGAGGTGCTGCGCCGTCCCTATCAGGTGGGCGTGGGCGTGGCGGCGCAGTTCGTCATCATGCCGCTGCTGGCGGTGGTGCTGACCCTGCTGATCCCGATGTCGCCCGAGGTCGCGGCCGGGGTCATCCTGGTCGGCTGCTGTCCCGGCGGGACCTCGTCCAACGTGATGACCTTCATGGCCAAGGGCGACACCGCCCTGTCGGTCGCCTGCACCAGCGTGACCACCCTGATGGCGCCGGTCGTGACGCCATTCCTGGTGCTGATGCTGGCCAGCGAATACCTGCCCGTCGATGCCTGGGCGATGTTCCAGTCGATCCTCAAGGTCGTGCTGCTGCCGCTGGCCCTGGGCTTTGCGGCGCAGCGGCTGCTGCCCGCGCTGGTGCGTGCGGCGGTGCCGATGCTGCCTCTGGTCAGCGTGACCGGGATCGTGCTGATCGTGGCGGCGGTGGTCGGCGCCTCCAAGGGCGCGATCATCCAGTCGGGGGCGATGATCTTTGCGGTCGTGGCGCTGCACAACCTGCTGGGCTATCTGATCGGCTATCTGGCGGCGCGGGTGGCCGGGGTGGACCTGGCCGGGCGCAAGGCCATCGCGATCGAGGTCGGCATGCAGAACTCGGGCCTCGCCGCGGCGCTGGCCACGGCCTATTTCTCGCCGGTCACGGCGGTGCCGGCGGCGATCTTCAGCGTCTGGCACAACATCTCGGGCGCGGTCCTCGCCAGCTGGCTGGCGCGCCGAACCTGAGCCGACGACGGCGGGCGGCCCTCAGCCGGGGCCGTCCTCCTCCTTGATGGTCTTGAGGACCAAAAAGGTCTGCGCGCCCTTGACCGCGGGCAGCGACAGCAGATGGTCGTCCAGAAAGCGGTTGTAGGCTGCAAGGTCGCGGCAGGTGACGTGCAGGTGGTAATCCGCCGCCCCCGTCGTCGCATAGGCCGCCCGCACCGCCGGCGTGATCCGCGTCATGCGGATGAAGTCCTGCACCATCGCCGCGTCGTGACGGACTAGGTTCACATGCACGATGGCCTTGAACCCGTCGCCCAGCACCGCATCGTCCAGCGCCACGGTATAGCGGCGGATCGCCCCCGATTCCTCTAGCGCCCGCACCCGCCGCCAGCAGCTGGAGGCCGAGAGGCCCACCCGCTCGGCCAGGGTCGCGTTGGGGATGCGACTGTCGCGGCGCAGCTCCGTCAGGATGCGCATGGTCACGGGATCGTCCAGCAGCGGCTCATCCGGCATGGCGTTTCACTTGTCTCCGGTTTTTCGGCCAGATTATCCACAACCGCGCTGTTCCGCCAGCATTCTGGAGAAAATCTTCGCCGCGTCGGGCGCATGATGATGCGACAGCGCGCCGGGGAGGATGGGCCGTCATGACCGAACAACCGAAGGGTTTCGCCACCTATCAGCTGGACGATCGCTATGCCCGCCAGCAGGGCCGGGTCTTCCTGACCGGGACGCAGGCGCTGGTGCGGATCATGCTGGATCAGGCGCGGCGCGACCGGGCGCGGGGCTGGACCACGGCGGGTCTGGTCTCGGGCTATCGCGGCTCGCCCCTGGGCGGCGTTGATCAGGAGATGTGGCGCCAGAAGTCCCGCCTGGCCGAGGCCGGGATCGAGTTCCTGCCCGCCGTGAACGAGGATCTGGGCGCCACCGCCATCCTGGGCGCGCAGCAGGCGGTGCTGGACCCCGCCTGCCGGGTCGAGGGCGTGGTCTCGATGTGGTACGGCAAGGGGCCGGGGGTGGACCGCTCGGGCGATGCGCTGAAGCACGGCAACGCCTATGGCTCGTCGCCCAAGGGGGGCGTGCTGGTCGTGGCGGGCGACGACCATGGCTGCGTGTCCTCGTCGATGCCGCATCAGTCGGACGTGGCCTTCATGGCCTGGTTCATGCCGGTCCTGAACCCGGCCTCGGTGGGGGAATACCTCTCCTTCGGCGAATACGGCATCGCGCTGTCGCGGTTTTCGGGGACATGGGTCGGGTTCAAGGCGATCTCCGAGACGGTCGAATCCGGCCAGTCGGTCGTGCTGCCCGAGGACCGCGTCTTTGCGCAGCCGGACTTCACCGGACCGCCGGGCGGCATCCATGTGCGCCTCTCGGACCTGCCCAGCCCCGAGATCGAGACGCGCATCACCCACAAGCTGCGCGCCGTCGAGGCCTTCGTCGAGGCCAACCCGATCGACCGCCGCATCTACGACATCGCGGATGCGCGCTTCGGCATCGTGACCACCGGCAAGGGCCATCTGGACACGCTGGAGGCGCTGCGCCTGCTGGGCCTGGACGAGGCCGCCTGCCGCCGCCTCGGCATCGACATCTACAAGGTCGGCATGGTCTGGCCGCTGGCGCGGCGCGATGCGCTGGCCTTCGTCACCGGCAAGGACGAGGTGCTGGTCATCGAGGAGAAGCGCGGCATCATCGAGAGCCAGTTCAAGGAATACTTCTACGACTGGCCCGGCGCCAAGCCGCGCAGGATGGTGGGCAAGCACCGCGCCGCGGGCGACCCGCTGCTGCCCTGGACCGGGGAGCTGAGCCCGCTGATGCTGGTCCCGGTGCTGGCCGAGCGGCTGGCGCGGTTCTTCCCCGACGAAGGGCTGGAGGACCGCGCCCGCGCCCTGGCCGCGACGCCCGCACCGGCCCTGTCGGTGCCGGGCGCGACGCGCACGCCCTATTTCTGCTCGGGCTGCCCGCACAACACCTCGACCCGGCTGCCCGAGGGCAGCAAGGCGGCCAGCGGCATCGGCTGTCACGTCATGGCGGGCTGGATGGACCGTCAGACCTTGGGCTATGCGCAGATGGGCGGCGAGGGGGTGCCCATCGCCGTCGCGCAACGCTGGAACGGCGGGCGGCACATGTTCCAGAACCTGGGCGAGGGGACGTGGTATCATTCGGGATCGCTGGCGATCCGGCAGGCGGTCGCGGCGGACGCGAACATCACCTACAAGATCCTCTACAACGACGCGGTGGCGATGACCGGCGGGCAGCCGGTGGACGGGCCGGTCAGCGTCGCGGCCATCGCGCAGGCCTGCCGCGCCGAGGGGGTGACGCGCATCGCGCTGGTCAGCGACAACCCGCAGGCCTTCGATCTGGGCGACTTTCCGGCGGGCACCACGCTGGACCATCGTGACCGGCTGGACGCCGTCCAGCGCGAGCTGCGCGAGATCCGGGGCGTCACGGTGCTGATCTATGAGCAGACCTGCGCCACCGAGAAGCGCCGCCGCCGCAAGCGTGGCAAGACCCCCGACCCGGCCCGCTTCGCGGTGATCAACGAGGCCGTCTGCGAGGGCTGCGGCGATTGTTCGGTCGCCTCGAACTGCCTGTCGGTCGAACCGGTCGAGACCCCCCTTGGCCGCAAGCGGCGCATCAACCTGTCCTCGTGCAACAAGGACTTCACCTGCCTGGACGGGTTCTGCCCCAGCTTCGTCACCATCGAGGGCGGCCGCCGCCGCAAGCCCGCGCCCGCGGATCTGGACATCGCGGCCCTGCGCGCCCGGCTGACACCGCCCGTCCTGCCGGCGCTGGACCGGCCCTACGACCTGCTGGTCGCGGGCGTGGGGGGCACCGGCGTCGTGACGGTCGGCGCGCTGATCACCATGGCCGCCCATCTGGAGGGGCGCGGGGCCAGCGTGCTGGACTTCACCGGCTTCGCGCAGAAGTTCGGCACGGTTCTGGGCCATGTCCGCCTGGCCGCGCGCCCCGACGACATCCATCAGGTGCGCATCGAACGCGGCCATGCCGATGCGGTGATCGGCTGCGATGCGGTCGTCTGTTCCTCTCCCAAGGCCAGCCTGCATTACCGTCCCGGCACGCGGGTCGTGCTGAACCGCGCGCCCATGCCCACGGGCGATCTGGTGCTGAACCGCGACGCCGATCTGCGCATCCCCGAACGCGAGGACCTGATCGCGCGCACGGTGGGGGCCGCGAACCTGCTGGCGGTCGACTTCAACCGCGCGGCCGAGCGGCTGATGGGGGACGCGGTCTATGCCAACATCATGGCGCTTGGCGCCGCCTGGCAGCAGGGGATGGTCCCGGTCAGCGAGATGGCGCTGAAGCAGGCGATCCTGCTGAACGGCGTGACGGTCGAACGCAACGGCCTGGCCTTCGACCTGGGCCGCCTGCTGGCCGCCGATCCGGCCGCGCTGGAGGAGGCGCCAAGCGAGCCGGTCCATCCGCAGACGGCCGACGCGATCATCGCGGACCGCATGGCGCGGCTGACCGGCTATCAGGACGCAGCCTATGCGCGCCGCTATGCCAACACGCTGGCCACGCTGCCCCCGGTCGAGGGGATCCGGCGCGCGGCGGCCGTCTCTCTCTATCGGCTGATGGCCTACAAGGACGAATACGAGGTCGCGCGCCTGCATGCCGATCCGGCCTTCACCGCCCGCATCGCGGCCGCGTTCGAGGGCGACTACACCATCCGCCACCATCTGGCCCCGCCGCTGCTGCCGCGCGGCACGGACGGGCGCGGGCGGCCGCGCAAGACCGCCCTCGGCCCCTGGATGCGGCCGGTCCTGCGGGGCCTTGCGCGGCTGCGCGGCCTGCGCGGCAGCTGGGCCGACCCCTTCGCCCGCAGCGCGGACCGGCGGCTGGACCACGACCTGCTGGACTGGTTCGAGGGCGTGATCGCGCGGGTCGCGCGCGACCATGCGGCCCTGGGCGCGGATGCGGTGACGGTGCTGGAGGCCGCGCAGGAGATCCGCGGCTATGGCCCCGTGCGCCATGCCGCAGCCGACCGCGTGCGCGCGCAGGTGGCCGCGATCCTGACCTGACCGGCCCCGCGGGACGCAAAGTTTCGCTGACGGCTGCCCGCGGATTTGCTAGAGCGGGTCCGGGGGCCGCGCGGCGCGCGCGGATGCAGGGAGCGGATGGGGATGAAGCGGCGGCATCTGGTCTGGGCGGCGGTCATCGCGGTGGCGGCGCTGGTCGTCTGGCAGGCCGACCGCCTGGCCCAGGCCCATGCCCTGCAGCGCGGTCAGGACCGGGCCGAGACCGCCCTGCGCCTGACCGAGAACGCGCTGGCGGGCTATCTGGCGCGCTATCAGTCGGTGCCGCTGCTGCTGGCCGACCTGGACGCCGTGCGCGCCCTGGCCATGCGCCCCGACGATCCGGCCCGCCGGGCGGACATCAACCGCCTGTTCGCCGCGCGCAACGCGCTGCTGGGGTCGTCCGACATCTATCTGATGCGCGCCGACGGGCTGACCGTCGCGGCCTCGAACCACGACCAGCCGCACAGCTTCGTGGGCCAGAACTTCCACTACCGCCCCTATTTCACCCAGGCCGCGGCGGGGCAGGCGGGGCGGTTCTTCGGCGTGGGCACGACGTCGGGGGTCAGGGGATACTACTTCTCGGCGCCGGTCCGCGACGACCGGGGGCAGGTCGCGGCGGTCATTGCGGTCAAGATCGCGCTGGACGCGGTCGAGGCCTCGTGGCGGGGCAGCGACCTGCGCATCTTCGTCACCGATCCGGACGGGGTGATGTTCATGGCCTCGGAACCCGACTGGCGGTACCGGGCGGTCGTGCCGGTCTCCGCCGACTGGCAGGCGCGGATCGACCCGACGCAGCGGTATGACGACATGGCCATCCGCCCGCTGGTCCATGAGCACCGCAGCCGGGGCGACGCGCGGCTGATGCGCATCGCGGAGGGCGCGGCGCGGCGCGACTATCTGGCGGTGTCGCGCCCCATGCCCGAGGCGGGCTGGACGGTCCATGTCCTTCTGGACACGGCCGAGCTGCGCGGGCAGGCGCAGATGGTGGTGATGCTGCTGATCCTCGCGGGCTGCGTGGCGGGGGCGGGGGCGCTGATCCTGCGCCAGCGCCGCGCGCGCATCGCCGAGCGTCTGGCCATGCAGATCCACGCCACCGCCGAGCTGGAGCGTCGCGTGACCGAACGCACCGCGGACCTGGCGCGGATGAACCACCGCCTGGAGGCCGAGATCACCGAACGCCGCGCCACCGAGGCGGAACTGCGCGCCGCCCAGGACAGCCTGGTGCAGGTCGGCAAGCTGGCCGCCTTGGGCCAGATGTCGGCGGCGCTGTCGCACGAGATCAACCAGCCGCTGGCGGCGGCGCGCAACTATGCCGACAGCGCCGCGATCCTGATCGACCGGGGCGAGGTCGGGCGCGCGCGCGACAACGTGGGCCAGATCCTGACGCTTCTGGACCGCATCTCGGCCATCGGGCGGCATCTGCGCAATGCGGCGCGCAAGCCCGGCGACCGCCTCGGCCCCGTCCACCTGGCGCCCCTGCTGGTCGAGACGCGGATGATCATGGAGGGCCGGCTGGCCGCCATCGGCGCCGTGCTGGAGGAGGACATCCCCGACGACCTGCCCCCGGTCCTGGCCGGGCCCACCCGGCTGCAGCAGGTGCTGGTCAACCTTATGGGCAATGCCGCCGACGCGGTCGAGGGGCAGGCCGACCGGCGCATCACCCTGTCGGCCCGCGCCGTGGACGGGGTCATCGCCATCACCGTGCGCGACCGGGGACCGGGCGTGCCCGACGCGCTGGCCCTGCGCATCTTCGATCCGTTCTTCACCACCAAGGGGCCGGGGGCGGGCATGGGTCTGGGCCTGTCGATCAGCGCCAACATCCTGCGCGATCTGGGCGGGCGCATCTCGTGTCATGATGCGGGGCCGGGGGCGCTGTTCCGCGTCACCCTGCCGGTGGCCCATCCCGAACGGGCTGCCGCATGAGCGCGCCGCAGGTGATCCTGGTCGATGACGACCACCAGATGCGCAGCTCGACCGCGCAGGCGCTGGAGCTGGCCGGGGTGACGGTCCACACCGTCGGGTCGGGCCCCGAGGCGCTGGCCCTGGCCGGGCCGGGCTTCGACGGGATCGTGGTCAGCGACATCCGCATGCCGCAGATGGACGGCATGACCCTGATGGGCCATCTGCGCGATCTGGACCCGGACCTGCCGGTGATCCTGATCACCGGCCATGCCGACGTGCAGCTGGCCGTCAGCGCGATCCGCGCGGGGGCCTACGACTTTCTGGAAAAGCCCTTCGTGGTCCAGGACCTGGTGACGGTCATCCGCCGCGCCTGCGCCCATCGCGCGCTGGTTCTGGACAACCGCCGACTGCGCGCGGTGGCGGGCAAGCGCGACGATGTCGAGGCGCGCCTGCCCGGCCGCACCCCGGTGATGGTGGACCTGCGCCACCGCGTCCGCGCGATCGGTGCGGCGGATGCCGACACGCTGATCGTGGGGCCGACCGGATCGGGCAAGGAGGTCGTGGCGCGCACGCTGCACGACATCTCGGCCCGCGCGGCGCGGCCCTTCGTGGCGATCAACTGCGCGGCCCTGCCCGAGGCGCTGATCGAATCCGACCTGTTCGGCCACGAGGCGGGGGCCTTTCCCGGCGCCCTGCGCCCGCGCTTCGGCAAGTTCGAACATGCGCGCGGCGGCACCGTCCTGCTGGACGAGATCGGCGCCATGCCGCTGGATGTGCAGGCGCGCCTGCTGCGCGTGCTGCAGGAGCGCAGCATCACCCGCCTCGGCTCGCACGACCCGATCGCGCTGGACGTGCGCTTCGTGGCGATCAGCAAGGTCGATCCCGCCACGCTGGTGGCGCGGGGGCTGCTGCGCGAGGACCTGTACTGGCGGCTGAACGTCGCGGTGCTGCATGTCCCGCCTTTGGCCGCGCGGCGCGAGGACATCCCGCTGCTGTTCCTGCAGCTGATCCGCGAGGCCGCCGCCCGCAACAAGTGCCCCGAGCGCGAGGCCGGTCCCGCGTTGCTGTCGGACCTCTCGGCGCGCGACTGGCCCGGCAACATGCGCGAGCTGCGCAACCTGGCCGAACGCTTTGTCCTGGGGCTGGAGGGGGCGGCCGAGGCGGACATGCCTCTGGCCCGGCTGGCCGACCGCATGGCCGATTTCGAGCGCAGCGTGATCGCGGGGGCCATCGCCGCGCATGGCGGGCGGCTGCGGCCCGTCTACGAGGCCTTGGGGATCTCGCGCAAGACGCTCTACGACAAGATGCAGCGGCACGGGCTGGACCGCCGCCTGATGCTCGACCCCGACGACGAGGACCCGGCCCGCCCCGACGGCTGATGCCCGGGGATGGGTAGCGATCCACACATCCCCGACCCCGCATGTCACCTTTCCTACCCATTTCCGGCGCGCGACCCCCGAAAATCGTCGCGGCCGCGTGATTAGCGTTTGGCGCTCGGCACCCTGATGGCGCAGCATCTCCGGCACGGGGCCGCATCGTTGAGGAGCGCGCGGCCCATCAGCCAAAACCGGGAGGAATCATGGCTTTCAAGACGATTTCGGCGTCGCTTCTGGCGGCGACCGTGCTGGCGGGGCCTGCGCTGGCGCAGGACTATCCCGCGCGCCAGATCACGATGATCGTGCCCTTCTCGGCCGGGGGGCCGACCGACACCGTCGCCCGCCTGGTGGCGGAGCGCATGTCGGCCGATCTGGGCCAGCAGATCGTGATCGAGAACATGGGCGGCGCGGGCGGCACCCTGGGCGCGGGCCGCGTCGCGGGCGCCGAGGCCGACGGCTATACGGTGCTGCTGCACCATATCGGCATGGCGACCGCCGAGACGCTCTATCGCAACCTGGCCTATGAGACGCTGGAGGCCTTCGACTATGTGGGCCTGGTGACCGAGGTGCCGATGGTCGTCGTCGCGCGCCAGGACTTCGAGCCGGCCGACTTTCCGGCCTTCCTGGAGTTCGTCAAGGGCAATGCCGCCGACCTGACCCTGGCCAATGCCGGCATCGGCTCGGCCAGCCACCTGTGCGGCATGCTGCTGATGCAGGCGCTGGATGCGCCGATGATCACCGTGCCGTATCAGGGGACGGGCCCGGCGATGACCGACCTGCTGGGCGGCCAGGTCGACGTGATGTGCGACCAGACGACCAACACCACCCAGCAGATCCAGGGCGGCACGGTCAAGGCCTATGCCGTCACCACCCCCGAGCGGCTGGAGCTGTTCCCCGACCTGCCCACCGGCGCCGAATCCGGTCTGGAAGGGTTCGAGGTGGCCATCTGGCACGGCATCTACACCCCCAAGGGCACGCCCGCCGAGGTGAACGAGCGCCTGTCCACCGCGCTGCAGGCCGCGCTGGCCGATCCCGGCGTCGCCGAGGCGATGGCCGGTCTGGGCACTGCCCCGTCCTCGGCCGAGGACGCCACCCCGGCGGCGCTGCAGGCCAAGCTGGAGGCCGAGATCGCCCGCTGGCAGCCGGTGATCGAGGCCGCGGGCGTCTACGCCGACTGATCGCGCGGCCCCCCGCGGCCGGGCGTCGCGGGGGGCATCACGCCACGGGGAGGGAGGGGCGCATGTCCACCAACACCAACGACAAGACCGATCAGGCCGCGGGCCTGCTGCTGATGGGGGCCGCGGGCTTCTTCGGCTGGCAGACGACCGGGCTGGAGATCGGCACCCTGTTCCGCATGGGGCCGGGCTATTTCCCGATGATCCTGTCGGGGCTGCTGTTCCTTCTGGGCGCGGTGATCTTCCTGAAGTCCTTCGGCCGGCCCGGAGAGCCCTTCGGACCCATCGCCTGGCGGGGCATGATGCTGATCCTGCCCGCGCCCATCGTCTTCGGGCTGACGGTGCGGGGCCTGGGCTTCGTCCCGGCGCTGTTCCTGGCGACGCTGATCGCCTCGCAGGCCTCGGTGCGGATGCGGCCCGCGGCGGCGCTGATCCTGTCGGTGGCCGTGACGATCCTGTCCACGCTGATCTTCAGCTACGGGCTGGGCCTGCCGTTCCGCCTGTTCGGGCCCTGGGTCCAGTTTTAGGGAAACGCCATCATGGATCTTCTGTCGAACCTGGCGATGGGCTTCTCCGTCGCCTCCACCCCGGCCAACCTGGTCTTCTGCCTGATCGGGGTGCTCTTGGGCACGCTGATCGGGGTGCTGCCGGGCATCGGCGCCACGGCGACCATCGCCATGCTGCTGCCGATCACCTTCCAGCTGGAGCCGGTCAGCTCGCTCATCATGCTGGCGGGCATCTATTACGGAGCGCAATACGGCGGCTCGACCACCGCGATCCTGATCAACATGCCGGGGGAAAGCTCCTCCGCGGTGACGGCGATCGACGGCTATCAGATGGCGCGGCGGGGCCGGGCGGGCATCGCGCTGGCGACCGCGGCCCTGGGGTCATTCTTCGCGGGCACGGTGGCCACCTTCCTGGTCGCGATCTTCGCGCCGCCGCTGACGGTCATCGCGCTGAAGTTCGGCGCGGCCGAGTATTTCAGCCTGATGGTGCTGGGCCTGATCATGGCCGTGGCGCTGGCCCATGGGTCGGTCATCAAGGCGCTGGCGATGATGGTGCTGGGCCTGCTGCTGGGCATGGTCGGCACCGACATCTATACCGGCGCGCCGCGCTTCACCTTGGGCATCACCGCCTATGCGGACGGGCTGAACTTCGTGGCCCTGGCCGTGGGCCTCTTCGGCATCGCCGAGATCCTGCGCAACCTGGAGGTCGAGCAGACCCGCGAGGTGATGACCCGCAACATCCAGCGCCTGATGCCCAACCGCCAGGAGTTCCGCGAGATGGCAGGCCCCGTCCTGCGCGGCACCGGCATCGGCTCGGTCCTGGGCATCCTGCCCGGCGGCGGCGCGATCCTGGCCAGCTTTGCCAGCTACACGATGGAGAAGAAGCTCTCCAAGCACCCCGAGGAGTTCGGCCACGGCGCCATCGCCGGCGTCGCGGGCCCCGAAAGCGCCAACAACGCGGGCGCGCAGACCAGCTTCATCCCGCTGCTGACGCTCGGCATCCCGGCGAACCCCGTCATGGCGCTGATGATCGGCGCGATGATCATCCAGGGCATCGTGCCCGGCCCGAACGTGGTCAGCGAACAGCCGATGCTGTTCTGGGGCATCATCGCCAGCATGTGGATCGGCAACCTGATGCTGGTGGTGCTGAACCTTCCGCTGATCGGGCTGTGGGTCAAGCTGCTGACGGTGCCCTATTACGTGCTGTTCCCGATCATCATGGCGATGTGCGCCATCGGGGTCTATTCGGTCGACAACAACACCTTCGACCTCTACGCCGTCGCGTTCTTCGGCCTGCTGGGCTATGTCATGTCCAAGCTGCGCTGCGAACCGGCGCCTCTGCTCCTGGGCTTCGTTCTGGGCCCGCTGCTGGAGGAGAACCTGCGCCGCGCCATGATCCTGTCGCGGGGCGATCCGACCACCTTCCTGACCCGACCGATCAGCGCGGGCCTGCTCTTGGCGGCGCTGGCGGTGCTGGTGCTGGTCTTCCTGCCCCAGATCCGGTCGCGCCGCGACGAGGTCTTCACCGAAGCCGACGGCTGACATCATGAAAGGACATCCGACCATGACACCGATCACCAGACTGATGCAGGGGGCGGCGCTGGCCGTCCTGATGACGGGCGCCGCCGCGGCACAGGACTTTCCCGAACGCGCGGTGACCCTGGTCATCCCCTTTGCCGCCGGCGGCTCCACCGACGTGGTGGGGCGCATCGTGGCCGAGAAGATGAGCGCCCAGCTGGGCCAGCAGGTCGTCGTGCAGAACGTCGGCGGCGCGGGCGGCAGCCTGGGCGCGGGGCAGGTCGCGCGGGCCGAACCGGACGGCTACACCATCCTGATGGGCACCGTCGCGACCCATGCGCTGAACCCGCTGATCCTGACGCAGAAGCCTTATGACCCGGTCGCGGATTTCGCGCCCGTGTCCCTGCTGGTGCTGGTGCCGAACGTGCTGGCGGTGAACCCCGAATTGGGCGTCGACACCGTGCAGGAGCTGATCGACCTGGCCAAGTCCGAACCGCTGGCCTATGCCTCCTCGGGCAACGGCACGCCGCTGCACCTGTCCGGAGAGCTGTTCAAGTCGATGGCCGGGATCGACCTGACCCACATCCCCTATCAGGGGTCCGGCCCCGCGCTGACCGACGTGCTGGGCAATCAGGTGCCGATCATCTTCGACAACCTGCCCTCGGCCTCCAGCCACATCGCGGCAGGCTCGCTCAAGGCGCTCGGGGTGACGACGACGGAACGTGCCGCCAGCTTCCCCGACGTGCCGACCATCGCCGAGACGCTGCCCGGCTACGAGACCTATACCTGGAACGCGCTGTTCGCCCCGGCCGGCACGCCGCCCGAGGTGGTCGCGGCGCTGAACGAGGCCGCAACGGCCGCGATGGCCGATCCCGACGTCAAGGCCCGCATGACCGAGTTCTCGGCCACCATCGTCGCCTCGACGGCCGAGGACCTGGCCGCGCATGTCCAAGCCGAGATGGAGAAATGGGCGCCCGTCGTGACCGACGCCCAGGTCCGCATGGACTGAGGCCACGCCCCTAACGATGCGGGTCCGCCCTTCGAGGGGCGGACCCGGTTTTGCGGATATGCGCACCTTGGCACTGGCGTTCCATAACTCGGATTATAGGCGGCGATCGTCGCTCTCGGAAAAGCCGCCCTCGCGTCGCCTTGACGGCCTTCCTGGATCTGCGCAGACATCAATGCATTGCCATCCGCCACACCGCTCGTGCACGCGCCATAGCAGCCGACGCGGCGACATCGTCGAACCGGGCACCGGCGGACGGTCAGATGCCCAGATAGGCCTCGCGGATGCGCGGATCGGCGATCAGGGTCGTGGCGGGACCCTCCATCACGATGCGGCCCGTCTCCATCACATAGCCCCGGTCGGCGATCTTCAGCGCGCCGAAGGCGTTCTGCTCGACCAGCAGGACCGTCACGTCGCGCGCCTTGAGGCCCTGCACCACATCGAAGATCTGCGCCACGATGATCGGGGCCAGGCCCATCGACGGCTCGTCCAGCAGCAGGCAGGCGGGTCGCCCCATCAGCGCGCGGGCCATGGCCAGCATCTGCTGCTGGCCGCCCGACAGGCCGCCCGCGGACAGGTTGCGCTTCTCGCGCAGGATCGGGAACATCGCGAAGGCGTCCTGCATGTCCCGGTCCACGCGGTCGTCGGCAAAGCCGTAGGCCCCGAGGCGCAGGTTCTCCTCGACCGACAGGTTGGTGAAGATCTGCCGTCCCTCCGGCGACTGCGTCAGGCCGCGCGCCGGGCGCTTCCACGCAGGCAGCGTGGTGATGCGCTCGCCCCGGAAGGTCACCGTCCCGCCCGAGACCGGCTGCACGCCCGACAGGCAGCGCAGGAGCGTGGTCTTGCCCGCGCCGTTCGCGCCGACGACGGTCACGATTTCTCCTGCGCTCACCGTCAGGTCGATGCCGTGCAGCACCTCGATGCGGCCATAGCGCGACCGCAGCCCCTCAACCGTCAGCATGGGATGCTCCTTCGGTGCCCAGATAGGCGGCGATCACCGCCGGGTCGCGGCTGACCGAGGCCGGGTCGCCCTCGGCGATCTTCTGGCCGTGATCCAGCACGACGATGTGGCTGGAGATGCGCATGACCAGCTTCATGTCATGCTCGACCAGCAGGATCGCCACGCCGGATGCGGCGACCTCGGCGATCAGGCGGTCGATCTCCTCGGTCTCGACGGCGTTGCAGCCGGCGGCCGGTTCGTCCAGCAGCAGGACCTTGGGGTCCAGCGCCAGCGCGCGGGCGATCTCCAGCCGCTTCAGCGCGCCGTAGGACAGCGCCCCCGCCTCGCGTTCGGCCATGCGCTCCAGCCCCACGCGGGCCAGCAGCGCACGCGCCCCCTCGCGGGCGTCCCGCGCCCGGCGGCGCGAGGCGGGCAGCGCCAGCAGATCGGCCAGGACCGAGCCGCTCTCGCGCAGGTGATAGCCCGCGACGGCATTGTCCAGCACGCTCATCGACTGGAAGATCTGCAGGTTCTGGAAGGTCCGCGACAGCCCGCGCCGGGCCAGCAGGTGCGGCTCCATCGCGGTCACGTCCTGCCCCTCCAGCAGGACCCGCCCCTTGTCGGGCCGATAGACGCCCGAGATCATGTTGAACAGCGTGGTCTTGCCCGCGCCGTTGGGGCCGATGACCGACAGGATCTCTCCGGGCCGGACCGAGAAGCCCACGTCGTCCACGGCGCGCAGGCCGCCGAAGCCGATGCCCAGCCCCTCGATGGAAAGCAGCGCGCTCATTCGTCCTTCCTCCGCAGTGTCTTGAGGATCGAGGGCAGCAGCCCCATCGGCAGGAAGATCATCACCAGGATCATCACCAGACCCAGCACCATCTGTTCGTATTCGGCAAAGACCGTCAGCACCTGCGGCAGGAGCGTCAGGATCGCCGCGCCGAAGATCGCCCCCAGGACCGAGCCGACGCCCCCCAGGACGGCCATGGTCACCATCTCGATCGAATGCATGAACCCCGCCACGTCCGGCGTCACGAACCGGTTCTGTAACGCCAGAAGCGAGCCCGAGACAGAGGCATAGACCGCCGATATGACGAAGGCCCGTAACTTCAGCCGCGCCACGTCGATGCCCACGGTCCGCGCCGCGACCTCGGAGCCGTGCAGCGCGCGCAGCGCCCGCCCCGTGGGGCTGTCATGCAGGTTCAGCGCGATCCAGGCCCCGATCAGCATGCAGAGCCCGCTGAAGAAATACCAGAACTGACCGTTCGACAGCTTGAGCCCCAGATCGCCCAGAAGACCGCGCAGGCCCAGATCGGCGACCTCGATGCCGTCCGGCCCGCCGGTCAGCGCGCGTTCATTGGTCAGCACCATCGTCACCAGGATGCCGAAGCCCAAGGTCGCGACGCCTAGGTAATAGCCGTGCAGGCGCAGGATCGGGCGGCCGACCAGATAGGCCAGCGCGCCGGACAGCACCGCGCCCAGCACGACGGCCAGCGCGGGCGGCAGGCCCAGATGCACCGGCGCCAGCGCGCAGGCATAGGCGCCTATCCCTGCGAACCCCGCATGGCCCAGGCTGACCTGCCCCGCATAGCCGGTCAGGATCACGATGCCCGTCACCGCGATGGCATTGACGAAGATCAGCGCCCCCACGCGATAGTAGAAGTTGGACGGAAACAGCAGCGGCGACAGCGCGATCAGTGCCATGAGCACGATCAGCGTCGCGGATTTCGGCGTCATGCGCATCGTCACACCCGATCCGTGGATTTGCGGCCGAAGAGGCCCTGTGGCATCAGGAACAGCACCGCCAGGATGACCACGAAGGCCGCCGCGTCCTTGTAGGTCGAGGACAGGTAGCCCGCCGTCAGCGCCTCGATCAGGCCGATGGAGAAGCCGCCGACCAGCGCGCCCTTGGGGTTGCCCATGCCGCCCAGCATCGCACCCGCGAACCCCTTCAGCGCGAAGGCGATGCCGACATTGTAGGCGGTCAGCGTGATGGGCGTGGCCAGCACGCCCGCCAGCGCCCCGATGCCCGCCGACAGCGCGAAGGACAGCGTCATCACGAAATTCGTGTTGATCCCCACCAGCTGCGCGGCCAGCCGGTTGTTCGACGTGGCCAGCACCGCGCGCCCCAGAAGGGTGCGCGTGAAGAACAGCCACAGCGCGATGAAGACCGCGACCGCGCCGCCGATGACCCACAGGCTCTGCGGCAGGATCGTGGCGCCCGCGACGCGGATCGGCGCATCGCCCGAAAACGCCGGAAAGCTGTGGATCTGCTTGCCGAAGACGATCTGCGCCGCGCCCTGGATGAAGATCGACGCGCCGATGGTGATGATGATCAGCGACACGACCGGCGCACCGCGGGCAGGCTCGACCGCCAGCTTGTTCATCGCGACGCCCAGGGCCGCGCTGAGCCCGATGGCCAGGATCGCCGCCAGCGGCAGCGGCAGGCCCGCGGCATGGGCCGCGAAGGTGATCATGCCGCCCAGCATGACGAATTCGCCTTGGGCAAAGTTCACCACGTCGGAGGCGTTGTAGATGATCGTGAAGCCCAGGGCGACCAGCGCATAGACCGCGCCGACCGTCACCCCCGAGAACAGGAATTGCAGCAGTTCCGACATGGGACCTCCGGCGGTTGGGATGGGCCCCGGCGGGTGCCGGGGCCTCGGGGATCACTCGACCGTGGTCCAGGCGCCGTCCCGGATCTCCAGCATCCGGAAGGCCGACAGGTCCAGGCCCAGGTGATCCTCGGGCGTGAAGCTGTAGGTGCCGGTGGTGCCGACCAGGCCGGTCGTCGCCTCGATCGCGTCGCGGATGGCCTGCGGCTCGGTCGACCCCGCCCGTACGATGGCGTCGGTCAGGATCAGGAAGGCGTCATGGGCATAGCCGCCGAAGGTGCTGACCGGGGTGCCGGTCGCCTCCTCGAAGGCGGTCTTGTAGGCCACCGCCACCTCGCGCTGCGCGTCCCCTTCGGGCAGGATGTCGGCCACCAGCAGCGCGGTGCCGGGCAGGCGCACCCCTTCGGCCGCATCCGCGCCCGCCAGGTCGATGAACCCGTTCGAGGCCACGCCATGCGACTGATAGAACGGGATCTCCAGGCCCAGCTGGGCATAGTTGCGCGTCACGATGGACGGCCCCTGCCCGAAGCCCGGATTGACCAGCGCCTCGACCCCTTCGGTGTTGCGGATCTTGGTCAGCTGCGCGGTCATGTCGGCATCGGTGGGGTTGTAGCTTTCGTCCGCGACCAGGGTCAGGCCGTAATCGCCGATCACCTCCTTGCACTGCGCCTGCATGGAGGCGCCGAACCCGTCCGTCCCCGAGATCATCGCGACCTTGGTGAAGCCGCGCGCCTGGATGTCCTCGAAGATCTTCTGGCAGGCCATGCGGTCGGTATGGGGCGTCTTGAAGGTGAAGGGCCGCACCGGGTCGATGATCTCGATGGCGCCCGCCAGAGAGATGAAGGGGATCTCGGCATCCTCTGCGACCGACAGGATCGACATGGTGGCACCCGTGGTGGTGCCGCCGATGATCGCCACGACCTCGTCATCCTCGATCAGGCGGGTGGCGAAGGTGCGCGCCTTGTTCGGATCGCCGCCATCGTCGTAATGGATCAGCGTGACCTCCTCGCCGTTGATGCCGCCCTTGGCGTTCAGGTCCTCGACCAGCATCTCCAGGGTCTTGACCTGCGGGTCGCCCAGGAACGCAGCCGGCCCGGTGGCCGAGAGGCTGGCCCCGATGCGGATCTCGGCCAAGGCCGGGGTGGTCAGGGCAAGGACGGTCAGGCCGGGGGCCATGAGGGTCGCAATCGCGGTGGTGGTCTTCATCCGGGTCTCCTCCCAAAGACGGTGTTCAGGCAATCTGGCGCCGCCACATCGCGCGGGTGAAGCGCGGGACGACGAAGGCCGGGTCGGTCAGGCAGGCATTGCCCGCCGGATTCGCCCCGGTGACGTGGAAATCGCTGAAGGCGGCGGACTGGTTGACGTAGATCGCGCCGGTCAGGTTGATCGACAGGTTGACGCCGGCCCGCGCGAAGGCCGGGATGGCGCGGGCGATGCGCGCCTCGTCGGTGTCGTAGAGCGCGGCCGTGATCGCGCCCTGCTCGCGCGCCAGCGCGGTCGCGCGCTCCAGCGCGGTTTCGGCATCGGCGCAGGGCAGCAGGAACGCCACCGGGCCGAAGCATTCGCGCTGCGCCACCGGATCATCGCCTTCGGCCGCCAGCAGCATGGGCCGCCCGTCGCGGATCACCCGCGCGCCCTGGCGCAGCGCCTCCATCCGCGCGGCCGTGGCGGGGTTCGCGACCGCGCCCAGCACGCCCGCCGCCCGCGCCGGATCGTCCAGCAGCCGGTCCAGCGCATCCGCCAGCCCCCGCCCGACCTCATCGGGCGTCCGGTGCCCCAGATCGCTGTCGATGCCGCCCGCGGGCACCAGGATCGTCTGTGGCGCGGTGCACATCTGCCCCGAATAGAGCGCCAGCGAAAAGGCCAGGTTGTCGCACATTTCCACGAAGTCGGGCGCGCCCAGGATGGTCACGGTGTTCACCCCGGCCTCTTCGGTGAACAGCCGCGCCTGACGCGCGTTCGCGCGCAGCCAGCCGCCGAATTCCGTGCCGCCGGTATAGTCGATGATCCGCACCGCCGGGTCGGTGGCCAGCGCCTGCGTCACCGGCGCCTCCGCCGTGTCGGCGGCCAGCAGGATCGCGTCCGCGGGCAGGCCCGCCTCGGCGAAGACCGCGCGCAGGACCTGCACGGTCAGGGCCAGCGGCAGGATGGCGCGGGGATGCGGCTTGACGATGACCGGGTTGCCGGTCGCCAGGCTGGCGAAAATGCCGGGATAGCTGTTCCAGGTCGGGAAGGTGTTGCAGCCGATGGTCAGCGCCACGCCCAGGGGCACCAGCGTCCAGTGCTTTTCCAGGCGCAGGGCCACAGCCTTGCCCTGCGGCTTCTCCCAGACCGCCTGCGCGGGAAAGCGCGTCATCTCCTCCCAGGCCAGGGCCACCGCCTCCAGCGCGCGGTCTTGGGCATGTGGGCCGCCCGCCTGAAAGGCCATCGCGAAGGCCTGCCCGGTCGTGTGCTGCGTCGCATGGCCGATCAGGAAGGACCGCGCGTTCAGCCGCAGCAGCGCCTCGATCAGCGCGCCGATCCGGGCCTGGGGCGTGGCCTCGGCCAGGGCCTTCGCCGCGCCCTGGGCCGCGGCGATCAGCGCCGCGGGATCGGCCGTCGGATAGGTGATGTCCAGCGCGCCGCCGAAGGGCGACACCTCGGCCCCCGCGCGGCCCGTCTCCGGGTGGCCGGGCAGCGCAAAGGGTCGGCCCTTCAGCGCGTCGAAGGCGGCCTGCCCCGCCGCACGCGAGCCGGCGCCATAGATCGTCTCACTGGGGGTTTCGGCGAAGGGCGCCCAGAAGCCTCGATCGGCCAGCGCCTTGCGCGCATCCTGCAGCAGCGCCTGATGGCGGTCAAAGAACGTGGTCATGGTCCCCTCCGTCGCGGCTGTCGCCAGCCTCCTCCCGACAGCGTTTATCATTGACCGACCGGTCGGTCTATGCAACAAGTTTTTGCGGAGGAGCCGTATCTTTTTGATTGTTGCGCAAAAGGGTGCGGAAACAGGGGGAATCACATGACCGACACCGTGCTGGTCGATCTGGCCGATGGGGTGCTGACGCTGGTGCTGAACCGGCCCGACAGGCTGAACGCCTTCACCGAAGAGATGCACCTGGCCCTGCGCGCGGGCGTGCAGCGCGCCCATGACGACAATGCGGTGCGCGCCGTCCTGCTGACCGGCGCGGGGCGCGGCTTCTGCGCGGGTCAGGATCTGGGCGACCGCGACCCCAGGAAGGGCGGCCCCGCCCCCGATCTGGGCCACACGCTGGAGACGCTCTATAACCCCACGCTGCGGCTGATCCGCGCGCTGGAAAAGCCGGTCGTCTGCGCGGTGAACGGGGTCGCGGCGGGCGCGGGCGCAAACATCGCGCTGGCCTGCGATATCGTGCTGGCAGCGCAGTCGGCGCGGTTCATCCAGGCCTTCGCGAAGATCGGCCTGGTGCCCGACGCGGGCGGCAGCTGGTCCCTGCCGCATCTGCTGGGCGAGGCGCGCGCCAAGGCGCTGGCCCTGACCGCCGAGCCCCTGCCCGCCCCGCAGGCCGCCGAATGGGGGCTGATCTGGAAGGCCGTGCCCGACGACGCGCTGATGGATGAGGCCCGTGCGCTGGCGCGGTCGCTGGCGGCGGGTCCGACGCGCGGGCTGGGCCTGACCAAGCGGCTGATCCAGGCCGCCGCGACCAACAGCCTTGACGAACAGCTGGACCTGGAGCGCGATGCGCAGCGCGTGGCCGGCCGCAGCGCCGATTACGCCGAGGGGGTCGCGGCCTTCCTGGACAAGCGGCCCGCGGTCTTTCGGGGGAAATGAGATGACCGACGACGATCTGGCGCGCGCCTGCGCCACCGCGATGTGGGCCGAGGATCTGGCCTCGCAGCGCCTCGGGATGGTGCTGGAGGATGTGGGGCCGGGCCGCGCGGTCCTGTCCATGACCATCACCGACGACATGGTGAACGGGCATGGCAGCGCGCATGGCGGCTTCATCTTCACGCTGGCCGACAGCGCCTTCGCCTTTGCCTGCAACACCGTCGATCAGCGCAGCGTCGGACAGCAGGCCTCGATCACCTATCTGGCCCCCGCCCGCGCGGGCGACCGCCTGACCGCCACCGCCGTGGAACGCGCCCGCCCCGGCCGCAGCGGCCTCTACGACGTGACCGTCACCGGCCCGGACGGCGGCCTGATCGCCGAGTTCCGCGGCCATTCCCGCACCGTCAAGGGCCGCATCCTTGCCGACTGATCCGCCATCTCTGGGAGGAGACATGGACCACATGACCGCACCGACCGCCATCCTCGACCCGATCGAGACCGCCTCGCGCGACGAGATCGCGGCCCTTCAACTCGGCCGCATGAAGCGCTCGCTGGATCATGCCTATCGGAATTCGGCCTTCTACCGGGCGCGGTTCGAGGACCACGGCGTGCATCCGGACGACCTGCAGACGCTGGCCGATCTGGCGAAGTTCCCCTTCACCGTGAAGCAGGACCTGCGCGACACCTATCCCTTCGGCATGTTCGCGGTGCCGCGCGAAAAGCTGGTCCGCATCCACGGCTCGTCCGGCACCACGGGCAAGCCCACCGTCGTGGGCTATACCGCCGCCGACATCGACCATTGGGCGAACCTGGTCGCGCGCTCAATCCGGGCGGCGGGGGGGCGGCCGGGCGACATGCTGCACAACGCCTATGGCTACGGGCTGTTCACCGGCGGCATCGGCGCGCATTACGGCGCCGAACGGCTTGGCTGCACCGTGGTGCCCATGTCGGGCGGCATGACCGAGCGGCAGGTCACGCTGATCAACGACTTCCGCCCGCGCATCATCATGGTCACGCCCAGCTACATGCTGTCGATCCTGGACGAGTTCCGCCGCCAGGGCCTGGACCCGCGCGCCAGCAGCCTTCAGATCGGCATCTTCGGGGCCGAGCCCTGGACCAACGCCATGCGCGCCGAGATCGAGGAGGCCTTCGACATGCAGGCCGTCGACATCTATGGCCTGTCCGAGGTGATGGGCCCCGGCGTCGCCCAGGAATGCGTCGAGACCAAGGACGGGCTGCATGTCTGGGAGGATCACTTCTATCCCGAGATCATCGACCCGGTGACCGGCGCGGTCCTGCCCGACGGGCAGATGGGAGAGCTGGTCTTCACCACGCTGACCAAGGAGGGGCTGCCCATGGTCCGCTATCGCACGCGCGACCTGACGCGGCTGCTGCCCGGCACCGCGCGCGCCATGCGGCGGATCGAGAAGATCACCGGGCGCTCCGACGACATGATCATCCTGCGCGGCGTCAACGTCTTTCCGACCCAGATCGAGGAGCAGATCCTGAAATGCCCCGGCCTCGCGCCGCATTTCCAGATCGAGCTGACCCGGTCGGGCCGCATGGACGCCATGACCGTGCACGTCGAATGCACCCCCGACCGGGCCGTGCCCGAGGCCCGCGACGCATCGGCGCGCGAGCTGGCGCATCGGATCAAGTCGGTGGTCGGCATTTCGACCCGCGTCCTGGTCGGCGATCCGGGCGGCATCGCCCGATCCGAGGGCAAGGCCAGGCGCGTCATCGACAACCGCCCGAAAGAGGCAAGCGGCGGATGACAGCGGCGCCTTCGGGCCCTACATCGCACCGGAAGGCCGCCGGGCCTTCCGACTGCCGCCGACCCCATCCGAAGACGAAAGACCCCCATGGCCCGCACCCGCGCCCAAGATTTCGAAGAGAAGCAACGCATCATCCTGGACGCGGCGGCCCGGGTCTTTGCCGAACAGGGCATGGAGAAGGCCTCCATGGCGCAGGTCGCCGCCCGCGCGCAGGTGTCCAAGGCCCTGCTCTATCACTACTATCCCGGCAAGGACGCGCTGATCTTCGCGATCATCACCACCCATCTGGAGGAGCTGGACGCGGCCATCGACGCGGCCGACGATGCCGCCCTGCCCCCGGACCAGCGGCTGCGCCGGCTGGTCGGTGCGGTGCTGGAAAGCTATCGCGGCGCGGACGATCAGCACAAGGTGCAGCTGAACGCCACCGCCGCCCTGTCCGACGACCAGAAGGCCGCCATCACCGCGCTGGAGCGCGGCATCGTCCGGCGGTTCTCGGTCGTGCTGGACCAGATCAATCCCGACCTGAACGACCGCGAGCGGCCGCTGCTGATGCCCGTCACCATGTCGCTGTTCGGGATGATGAACTGGGTCTACATGTGGTTCCGGGATGGCGGCCGCATCTCGCGCGACGACTATGCCGACGTGGCCACCACGCTGATCCTGGAGGGCATCAAGTCGGTGCGCTGAGCCGCCGCTGGATCAGCAGCGGGTCGTATTCCGGCGCCTCGGCGCGGCGGCGGTCCGGCTCGGGCGCGTCCAGCGCGGTGGTGGGGGTCAGCCGGTCGCGCGCTTCCAGCGCCAGGCGCTGATAGATCGCGGTGCCGCGGGTCTTCCAGTCGATCTCCTCCGCGCTCAGCATCCGCACGACGCGCGCGGGCGATCCGACCGCCAGCGCGCCGTCGGGGATTTGGGCGCCCGCCTTGACGAAGGCCATGGCCGCGACGATCGCATTCGCGCCGATCCGCGCCTCGTCCATGACGACCGCGTTCATGCCGATCATGGCGTTCCGCCCGACATGACAGCCGTGCAGCACCGCGCCGTGACCCACATGGCCGCCCTCCTCCACCACGATATCCTTGCCGGGAAAGGAATGGACCACGCAGGTCTCCTGCACATTGCAGCCGCGTTCCAGCACGATCCGCCCGAAATCGCCGCGCAGCACCGCGCCGGGGCCGACATAGACCCCCGCCCCCACGATCACGTCGCCGATCACCGTCGCGTCGGGATGCACGAAGGCCGCGGGGTCGATGACCGGGCGGATGCCGTCCCAGGCCCAGAGGCTCATTCGGCGGCCACCTGCGCGGCGGGCCAGGTCTTGGCGACCATGGTCAGCACGTCATATTGCGCGGCGACGGTGCCGTCCTGCTTGGTGACCTGACAATCCCACCGGACCTCGCCGTGATCGGCATTGGCGCGGGGGTTGATCTCCTTGCAGGTCAGACGAACCTGCAGCGTGTCGCCGAAATAGACTGGCGACAGGAAGCGCATGTTGTCCACGCCGTAATTGGCCAGCACCGGGCCGGGCGCCGGATCGACGAACAGCCCCGCAGCAAAGGACGCGATCAGATAGCCATGTGCCACACGGTCGTCGAAGAACGGGTTCGCCCGGGCCGCGGCGGCGTCCATATGCGCATAGAAGGTATCGCCGGTGAAATGGGCGAAATGCTCGACATCCGCCTCGGTGACGGGCCGGGCGGCGGTGACCAGCTGGTCGCCGATGCGCAGCTCGGCCAGCGACTTGCGGAAGGGATGGGTGCCGGTCCGCGCGGGCGCGCCCTCGGACCAGCGGCCCGTCACCGCGGCCAGAAGGCCGGGCGCGCCCTGCACCGCGGTGCGCTGCATGTAGTGCTTCACGCCGCGCATGCCGCCCAGCTCCTCGCCGCCGCCGGCGCGGCCCGGCCCGCCATGGACCAGCCCCGCCAGGGGCGAGCCGTGCCCGGTCGAGGACCTGGCAGACGCGCGGTTCCCGATCATCACCCGGCCGTGGAAGGGGGCCAGGCCCAGCACCATCGCCTCGGCCACCCGCGCATCGTCGGTGAAAACCGACGAGACCAGCGACCCCTTGCCCATCGCGGCCAGCGTGACGGCCTGATCGACCCCCTCATAGGGCATCAGGGTCGCCACCGGGCCGAAGGCCTCGCAATCATGCACCGCCGCGGCGGCCGTCGGATCGTCCGCGCGCAGCAGCACCGGCGCGAGGAAGGCCCCGGCCTCCAGGCCCGCCGGCACGGCGTCGGGATCACCCGCGACGATGCGGGCCACGGCCTGCAATTCGCGGATGCGGGCGCGGACCTCCTCGCGCTGCTCCAGGCTGGCCAGGGGACCCATGCGCGTGCCCTCCGCCGCGGGCAGGCCCATGGTCGCGCCCGCAAGCTGCGCGGCCAGCGCCTCCTGCACCGCATCGATATGAGCCTCGGGCACCATCACGCGGCGGATCGCGGTGCATTTCTGCCCCGCCTTGGAGGTCATCTCGCGCGCGACCTCCTTCACGAACAGATCGAATTCCGGCGTCCCCGGCCCCGCATCCGGCCCCAGGATCGAGGCGTTCAGGCTGTCGGCCTCCATCGTGAAGCGGGTCGAATTCTCCACGATCGCGTCATGCGTCCGCAGCCTGCGCCCCGTCGCCGCCGATCCGGTGAAGGTCACCACGTCCTGCCCCGTGACATGATCCAGCAGATCGCCCACCGACCCGCAGATCAGCTGCAGCGCGCCCGCGGGCAGGATGCCGGTGTCATGGATCGCGCGGACGACCAGCTCGGTCAGATAGGCGGTCTGGGAGGCGGGCTTGACGATGCAGGGCATCCCCGCCAGCAGCGCGGGCGCGATCTTCTCCAGCATGCCCCAGACCGGGAAGTTGTAGGCGTTGATATGGACCGCGACCCCCTGCAGCGGCGTCAGGATGTGCTGGGCCGAAAAGCTGTGGTCCTTGGACAGCGGTTCCAGGTCGCCGTCGGTCAGCACCCGCGTGTTGGGCAGTTCCCGCCGCCCCTTGGAGGCATAGGTCAGCATGGTGCCGATGCCGCCCTCGATATCGACCCAGCCATCGGCGCGGGTGGCGCCGGTGCGATGGCTTTCGGCGTAGAACGCCTCCTTGCGGGCCATCAGCGCCAGGCCGAGCGCCTTGAGCATGGCCGCGCGGTCGTGAAACGACATCGCCCGCAGCGCGGACCCGCCGGTGCGGCGACCCCACTCCAGCGCGGCCGCCATGTCGATGCCGGTCGCGTCGACATGTGCGACCAGCGTGCCGGTCGCGGCGTCCAGCAGGGGGGCGCCCTCGCGGTCGCCGGGGGTCCAGCGCCCGCGGATCAGGCTTTCGAGGCGGCGGGGTGCAGCGGTCGTGCTCATCGGTCTTCCTTGGTCGTCAAAGGCCCAGTCCGGCCAGTTTCGCGGCGGCCAGCGTCCGCCATTCGGCGCAGAGCGCCTCGTTCGTGCGATGGCGCAGGCCCATCGCCGCCAGCCGGTCGAAGCGGTCCGAACCCGCCACGCCAAAGCCCGCCGCCACGCGCCCCATCCAGTAATCGACGCTGGCGCGCACCCCCTCGGGGTCGCTCTGGACCAGCCGCGCCAGCCCGTTCAGGCCCAGCTGGGCATGGCGCGCCTCGCGCGGGGCGATCTGGCGGAACGTGTCGGCCAGCGGGCTGTAGGACAGTCGCGTCAGCTCGGTCATCTGCACGCCCGTGGCCAGGCCCTGCAGCACGTTCATCACCACCGCATCGGTCCAGCCCGTCAGCGGATGGTGAAAGACCGACAGCCGCATGTCGCCCGACTGCCGCGCCTGACGCGGATCGGCATCGCGCGGCAGGCGGGCGGCCCAGTCATGCTGGCGCTGATAGCGGGCGGTGTCGGTGCCGAAATCGGCCATCACGGCCAGCACGCGTTCCGCGTGATCGGCCTTTTCCAGCGTGATCCGGCAGGCAGCGATGCGTTCGGTGATGCCGGGTGCCGCGTTGATGACGCCCGCGAAGCCCGCCGATGCGGCCAGTTCGCTGTCCACGAACGACCCCATCAGCCGCAGCAGCTCGCCGCGATAGCGGGCGGGCACGTTGCCGGGCGCGGTCAGCCGGCCGCCCTGCGCCAGATAGTCCTCCAGCGCCATCGCGTCATTCGTCATAGCTGACCACCACCCGCTCGCTGACCGGGAAGGCCTGGCAGGACAGGACATAGCCCGCCCGCACCTCGTAGTCCTCCAGCGCGTGGTTCACGGCCATCTCGACCTCGCCCTCCAGCACCTTGCAGCGGCAGGTGGAACAGACGCCCGCCTTGCAGGAATAGGGCGCGTCCAGGTTCGCCGACAGGGCCGCGTCCAGGATGGACTGCCCCTGCCGCGGCATCTCGAAATGCCGCACCGTACCGTCCAGCATCACGCTGGCCTGCGTACCGGCCCCCGGCGCCACCGCCTGCGCGGAGACGGCGGGCGCGCGGGCGCGGCCCGGCTGGCCGCTGGCGAACAGTTCGAACTTGATCTGCGCGTCGTCCAGGCCGTGGTCGCGCAGGCTGGCGGCGATGGCCAGCATCATCGGCTCGGGACCGCAGATGAAGGCCATGTCCACGGATTTCGGGTCGATCCAGGCCCGGAACAGGTCGTCCATCTTCCGCGCGTCGATGCGCCCGGTGAACAGGTCGATCTCCTGCCCCTCCTGCTCCAGCACATGGATCACCGACAGGCGGCCCAGATGGAGGTTCTTCAGGTCCTCCAGCTCCTCGCGGAACATGATCGAGCTGATCTGGCGGTTGGCATAGACCAGCGTGAAGCGCGACCGCGGCTCGCGCGCCAGCACCGTCTTGATGATCGACAAGAGCGGCGTGATCCCCGATCCGCCCGCAAAGCCCAGATAGTGCCGCGCCGCCCCGGCCTCCAGCGCGGTGAAGAAGCGGCCCATCGGCGGCATCGCCTCGATCAGCTCGCCCGGCGCCAGGTTCTCGTTGGCCCAGGTCGAGAAGGCCCCGCCATCGACGCGCTTGATGCCCACGCGCAGGCAGCCCTCGTCCAGACCCGCGCAGATGGAGTAGCTGCGGCGCAGCTCCTCTCCGTCGAAATCGCGGCGGAAGGTCAGATATTGGCCTTGGGTGAAGTCGAACAGGGCCCGGTCCTCGGGGCGCGGGGCCAGGGTCACGACCACCGCGTCCCGCGTCTCGCGCCGGACCTCGGTGACCGTCAGGGGGTGGAAGCGGGCCATGGGGCGTTCCTCAGATGCATTTGAAATAGTCGAAGGGTTCCAGGCAGTCGGTGCAGCGCCAGCTGGCCTTGCAGGGGGTCGAGCCGGACTGGCTCAGCCGTTCGGTGGCGTTCGATCCGCAGCGCGGGCAGGCGACGGTCAGGTTCGATGCGCCCGCCAGCCGCGCGATGCGCCCGGCCAGCCGCCCGTCCGCCGCCGTCCCGTCGATGGGCGGCGCGATGCCATAGGCGCGCAGCTTCTCGCGGCCCTCGGGGGTGATCCAGTCGGTCGTCCATGGGGGCGACAGCCGGCGGCGCAGCTCCAGCCGCTCGATGCCGCGGGCGCGCAGCGCGGCATCGATGTCCAGGTTGATGACGCCGGTGGCGGGGCAGCCGGAATAGGTCGGCGTCACGGTCACCACCAGCGTCTCGCCCTCCCAGGCCACGTCGCGGATGATGCCCAGATCGGTCAGCGAGATCACCGGGATCTCCGGGTCCGGCACATGGGACAGCCAGTCCCAGATCTGGCCCGTATCGACTTGGCCCGTATCGACCGCCACCCGTGTCACCAGCGCGCACCGGGATAGGCGCGCTGCAGGAACTGCATCTGCGCCAGCAGATGGCCCAGATGCTCGCTGTGCACGCCGCGCTTGCCGCCGCCCATGCCGGTGGTGCCCTGCTGCCAGACATCGCCCGGATGGGTCAGGGTGGCCTCCTCCAGCACCTGCGCGACGGTGCGGTCCCAGGCCGGGCGCAGGCTGGACGGCAGGGGCATGACCCCGGCATCGGCCAAGCCGCGGTCATGGTCGTCATCGGTGAACATCTCTCCGGTGAAGGACCACAGCGCGGTCAGCGCCGCCTGCATCCGGTCATGGCTTTCCGCGCTGCCATCGCCAAGCCGCACCACCAGATCGGCCGAGCGTTCCAGATGATAGGCGGCCTCCTTCCAGGCTTTGGCCGCGATCTCGGCGATGCGCGGGTCGGTGGACGCCCGCGCCGCCTCCAACATCTCCAGATGAAAGGCGTCGAACAGGAACTGCCGCATCAGGGTGTGGCCGAAATCACCGTTCGGACGCTCGACCAGCAGCAGGTTGCGGAACGCGCCCGCGTCGCGCAGGAACGCCAGGTCGTCGGCGCCGCGGCCGCGGCCCTCGACCTCGGCGGCCAGGCCCAGCCACAGCCGGCACTGCCCGATCAGGTCCAGCGCCTGGTTGGCCAGCGCGATGTCCTCCTCCAGCGCGGGGCCGTGGCCGCACCATTCCGACAGGCGCTGCCCCAGGATCAGGGCGTTGTCGCCGGTCCTGAGAAGCCATTCGACCAGCGCGTCGCGGTTGGCCTCCTGCGGGGCGGGGTTGGGCGCACCGGCGGGGGCCAGGGTCTCGATCGCGGGGGTCATCACATCGGGCAGGGACGGCATCACATATGTCCGATCTCGGCGGGGATGTCGAAGAAGGTCGGATGGCGATAGACCTTGTCGTTCGCCGGATCGAACAGCGGCCCCTTCTCGGACGGGCTGGACGCGGTGATCGAACTGGACGGCACGACCCAGATCGACACGCCCTCGTTCCGGCGGGTATAGACGTCGCGCGCGTTGCGGATCGCCATCTCGGCGTCGGGGGCGTGCAGGCTGCCCACATGGCGGTGGTTCAGGCCGTGCTGGCCGCGGATGAAGACCTCCCAAAGGGGCCATTCGCTGGACATGGGTTCTCTCCCTCAGATCTGGCAGGCGGCGGGCGCGCGGCCCGCCGGAGATTTATTCGGCGGCGGTGCGGCGGGCGCGGGCCTTGTCGGCATGGGCCATCAGCCCCTCGCGGAACCAGGCCCCGTCCTCCCAGGCCTTGACGCGCGCGCCAAGCCGTTCGGCGTTGCAGGGCCCGTTGCCCGAGATCACGGCATAGAACTCGGACCAGTCCGGCTCGCTGAAGTCATGGCCGCCCTTCTCCTCGTTCCACGTCAGGTCCGGGTCGGGCACGGTCAGGCCCAGGTACTGGGCCTGCGGGACGGTCTGGTCGACGAACTTCTGGCGCAGCTCGTCATTGGTGTTCATCTTGATCTTCCAGGCCATCGACCGTTCGGAATGGACGGAATCCTTGTCCGAGGGCCCGAACATCATCAGCGCCGGATACCAGAACCGGTTCAGCGCATCCTGGGCCATGGCCTTCTGCTCGGGCGTGCCCGCGCACATCTTCATCATGATGTCGTAGCCCTGCCGCTGGTGGAAGGACTCCTCCTTGCAGATGCGGATCATCGCGCGTGAATAGGGGCCATAGCTGGTGCGCTGCAGCGGCACCTGGTTCATGATCGCGGCCCCGTCGACCAGCCAGCCCACCGCGCCCATGTCAGCCCAAGTCAGGGTCGGATAGTTGAAGATGCTGGAATATTTCATCTTTCCGGAATGCAGCGCCTCCAGCAGCTCGTCCCGGCTGACGCCGAGCGTCTCGGCCGCGGAATAGAGGTAGAGGCCGTGCCCCGCCTCGTCCTGGACCTTGGCCAAGAGGATCGCCTTGCGCTCCAGCGTGGGGGCGCGGGTGATCCAGTTGCCCTCGGGCAGCTGGCCCACGATCTCGCTATGGGCGTGCTGGCCGATCTGGCGGATCAGCGTCTTGCGATAGCCCTCGGGCATCCATTCCTTGGGCTCGATCTTCTCGCCCCGGTCGATGCGCTCCTGAAAGGCGCGTTCCTGATCCGACATCCCCTCGCGCGGGGCGCCGCCTTCGGTCGTGACAAGCTGGGCATACATGGCAAGCGTTCCTTCTCAGACCCGTTCGATGATGATGGCGATGCCCTGCCCCACGCCCACGCACATGGCGCAGAGCGCATAGCGGCCACCGCTGCGGTGCAGCTGATGCATGGCGGTCGTGACCAGACGCGCGCCCGACATCCCCAGGGGGTGCCCAAGCGCGATCGCGCCGCCATTGGGGTTCACATGGGCCGCGTCGTCCGGCAGGCCCAGATCGCGCAGCGTGGCCAGGGCCTGGGCGGCAAAGGCCTCGTTCAGCTCGATCACGTCCATCTGGTCCAGCGTCAGGCCCGCGCGGGCCAGGACCTTGCGCGCGGCGGGCGCGGGACCGATGCCCATGATGCGCGGCTCGACCCCCACGGCGGCCATGGCCACGATGCGGGCGCGGGGCGTCAGGCCCTGCGCGCGGGCGGCCTCGCCCGACAGGATCGCCAGCGCCGCCGCCCCGTCGTTCACGCCCGACGCATTGCCCGCCGTCACCGACAGGTCGGGGCCGTTTACGCCCTTCAGGCGGGCCAGCTGTTCGGCCGTGGTGCCGGGGCGCGGGTGTTCGTCGGTATCGACGACCAGCGGATCGCCCTTCTTCTGCGGGACATGGACCGGCACGATCTCGTCGGCAAAGACGCCCGCCTGCTGCGCCTCGGCCCACCGCGCCTGCGAGCGCGCGGCGAAGGCGTCCTGATCGGCGCGGCTGATGCCGTAATCGGCGGCGACGTTGTCGGCAGTCTGGGGCATGCTGTCCACGCCGAAGCGCGCCTTCATCGCCGGGTTCACGAAGCGCCAGCCGATGGTGGTGTCGAAGACCGCATTGGCGCGCGAGAACGCGCCCTCCGCCTTGGGCATCACGAAGGGCGCGCGGGTCATGCTCTCGACCCCGCCCGCGATGACGAAATCGCAATCGCCCGAGCGGATGGCGCGCGCGGCCATGCCGACCGCATCCATCCCCGAGCCGCAGAGGCGGTTCACCGTGGTGCCCGGCACGCCGACCGGCATCCCCGCCAGCAGCACGGCCATGCGGCCCACGTTGCGGTTGTCCTCTCCGGCCTGGTTGGCGCAGCCGAAGATCAGGTCATCCACCGCCGACCAGTCCACGCCCGGATTGCGCTCCATCAGCGCGCGCAGCGGCAGGGCCGCCAGATCGTCCGCGCGGATCTGCGCCAGGGCACCGCCATAGCGCCCGATGGGCGTGCGCACCGCGTCGCAGATGAAGGCGTCCTGCATGATCGTGATCCTCGACCCATTTCCCGCGGGACGGTCCATGCGCGCACGGATTCTCCCACCCCTCGGAACAGGGATAGCACCAAAACATTACACGTCAAACAGTTTTATTCGCGATGATGTAATGTTTTGACGGCGGCTCAGCGCAGCAGGGCGATCCTGCCCATGCTGTCCGGCGTCCGGGTCGGCAGAGGGCCTGTGGCATCCTGCAACTGGGCGATGCCCGCCTCGGCATCCGGGGTCAGACGCAGGTAGAGGTCGCGGAACAGCGCCCGCGCCCGCGCGCCGGACCAGTCGCCGGGCAGCAGGGCGGGCGGCAGGAACGGATCGCGCAGCACCGCCGCCCGATAGGCATGGACCAGCAGCAGCCGCAGCGTCAGCGCGTCGCCCGGCGCGGGATCGCCCGCCGCCACCGGACCCAGCCAGGCGATCATCCGGTCATAGCGTGCGGCGACGGCGTCCAGGTCCCAGAACGCGGCGATGCCCGGCACGTCCCGGTCGTCGCGCACCCGCATCACCACCCGCGCCCCGGGGGGCAGCGCGCCCCGGTCGGGCGCCAGCCAGCAGGCGCCGCCCACCGGGGCCAGGTGATGGGCGCGGCGCAGATCGTCGGGCACTTCGTCCAGCGCCAGCAGCAGCCAGCCCTGCGGCGGCGGCGCGGCGGCATAGAGCAGGGCGGTGGCGCGCCCGAACTCGGCCCGCGCGGCATCGGCCAGCCGATAGAAGCTGCGCCGCCCCTGCCGCTCTCCGCTGAGCCGACCCGACGCGACCAGCCGCGAGACCGCCGTGCGCACCTGGTTCTCTCCGAAGCCCACGCGGGCGCAGATGTCCAGAAGGCTGCCCATCCACAGCACCTCGCCGCGCGGCACGACCACGTCGCCGTAGACGGTGATGATGAAGCCGGGCGCGGTCAGCTCCAGCGCGCGGGCCAGCGCCAGGGGGCAAGGCGGGGTCTGCATGGGGCGTCCTTCCTGCGGGATGGGGCGGTTCTGCCGCATCCCGGCCCGCGCGACAACTGCCCGCGGCGCCGGACAGGACCGCGCCGCGATCCGCCGCCTGCGCGAAACGGGCAGGAACGAGCGGTTTAGCAAATTGATTTAGAACAATTTTAGCCTGACGGGGCCTGTCGGACAATGCTTGCGGTCGCCCGACCGCGCCGCTACCATCCGACGATCCGGGCGCAGGAGGATGCGCCAGGGACGGGAAGACGACGGGAAGACAAGGGGGGTCAGCCTTATGGGGGCGGTCAGTTTCCGAAAGCTGAACAAGAGCTACGGGTCGCTTCGGATCGTGAAGGACCTGGACCTCGAGATCGCGGATGGCGAATTCGTGGTGCTGGTCGGGCCGTCAGGCTGCGGCAAGTCGACGACGCTGCGGATGCTGGCGGGGCTGGAATCCATCACCTCGGGCGAGGTCCGCATCGGCGACACGGTCGTGAACGACCTGCAGCCGCGCCAGCGCGACATCGCGATGGTCTTTCAGGACTATGCGCTCTATCCGCACAAGACGGTGCGCGAGAACCTGGGCTTCAGCCTGAAGGTCCGCGGCGTGCCGCGTGCCGAGGCCGACCGGCTGATCGAGGAGGTGGCCGCGATGCTGGGCATCGGCCATCTGCTGGACCGCCGCCCCGGACAGCTGTCGGGCGGCCAGCGGCAGCGCGTGGCGATGGGGCGCGCGATCGTGCGCCGGCCGCAGGTCTTCCTGTTCGACGAGCCGCTGTCGAACCTGGATGCGCAGCTGCGCGGCCAGGTCCGCACCGAGATCAAGAAGCTGCACCAGGCGCTGCGCACCACCATCCTCTATGTCACCCATGACCAGGTCGAGGCGATGACCCTGGCCGACCGCATCGTCATCCTGCGCGGCGGCGTGATCGAACAGGTGGGCACCCCGGACCAGGTCTACAACAGCCCCGCCAGCGTGTTCGTCGGCGGCTTCATCGGCGCGCCCGCGATGAACTTCCTGCGCGGCCGGATCGAGGCCGGTCAGGCCCGCTGCGCGGACGGCGTCACGCTGGACCTGCGCCAGGTCGCGGGCGTCCCCGCCGAGGGGCAGGAGGTCATCATCGGCCTGCGCCCCGAGCACATCCGCGCCGGCCACGGGGCGGGCGTCGACTTTGCCGCCACGGTCCAGGTGGTCGAGCCCCTGGGCGCCGACACGCTGGCCCATGTGGGCATCGGCGACGCGGTGCTGACCGCGCGGCTGGACCCAAAGACCCATCCGCAGACCGGCAGCCGCATCGCGCTGAGCATCGCGCCCGGCGATCTGCATCTTTTCGACGCCCGGACCGAGCAGGCGCTGCGCTGAGCGCGGGCCGCCGGGCAACAGGACCACGAGGGAGGACCACATGAAAACGACGACGCTGACCGCGCTGCTGACTTCGGGCGCGCTGCTGCTGCCCGCCGCCGCCATGGCGGAGGTCGAGCTGAACATCTTCATCTCCAGCCAGCACCAGCCCGAGATGTGGCGCGCGGTGCTGGACCGCTATCAGGAGCAGACCCCCGGCGTCACCGTCACGATCGAGACCGGCGGCAACACCTCCGAGGCCCAGAGCCAGTACCTGAACACCGTGATGTCGGCCAGCGACAGCACGCTGGACGTGGTCATCCTGGACGTGGTGCGCCCGGCGCAGTTCGCGGCCGCGGGCTGGTCGGTGCCGATCGACGACGTGGACATGGCCGCCTATCTGCCCGCCTATGCCGAGGCGAACACCGTGGACGGCCAGGTCGTGGCGCTGCCCGCCTTCTCTGACGCGATGTTCCTCTATTACCGCACCGACCTGCTGGAGAAATACGGCCTGTCGGTGCCGACCACCTGGGAGGAGCTGCGCACAGCCGCCCGCACCGTGCTGGAGGGCGAGGGCGACGGCGACCTGCAGGGCCTCAGCTTCCAGGCCAAGGCGATCGAGGGGGCGGTCTGCACCTTCCTGCTGCCCTACTGGAGCCAGGGCCGCAACCTGGTCGAGGACGGCCGCCTGACGCTGGACGAGGAGGCCGCGACTGCGTCGATGGCGCTGTGGAAGGGCTTTGCCGATGACGGCACCGCCAAGGCCAACATCTCGGAGGTCGCCACCGACGACACCCGGCGCGAGTTCCAGGCGGGCGATGCGGTCTTCGCGGTGAACTGGTCCTATGCCTGGGCACAGGCGCAGGGCGACGAATCCGAGGTCGCGGGCAAGGTCGGCGTCGCGCGCCTGCCCGCGATGGAGGGTGGCGAGCAGGTGACCTGCCTGGGCGGCTGGCAATGGGCCGTCTCGGCCTTCTCCGAGCATCCCGACGAGGCCGAGGCGCTGATCAAGTACCTCTCCAGCCCTGAGGTCGCCGAATATGCCGCGATCAACGGCGCGCTGATGCCCGCCTTCCCGCAGGTCTTCGAGGACCCCGAGGTGCTGGCCGCCGTGCCGTGGTTCGCGGACGCGCTGCCGGTCCTGGAGACCGCGCGCCCCCGCCCCGTCACCCCCCGCTATGCCGAGGTCAGCGAGACGATCCGCACGACCTTCAACGCGGTGATGTCCGGCGTGACCGCCCCCGCCGACGGCGTGGCCGAGATCGGCGCCCGGCTGACGCGCGTCCTGCGCTGACCTCCCGCGACCGGCGCCCCGCCGCCGGTCGCTCCCGTCCCAACCAGGAGAGGCGATGATGTCCACGCCCCGCAAGGCCCGGTTCTCGTGGCTGACCGATCCCGGCGACCGCAGCCTGGCGGCGATGCTCTTGGCGCCGCTGGTGCTGCTGGTGCTGCTGATCGTCGTCTATCCGGTGCTGCGGCTGCTCTACACCAGCCTGTTCGACCTGTCGCTGACCTCGGGCCTGCCCGCCCGCTTCGTGGGGCTGGAGAACTTCGCCCTGATCCTGGAGGACCCGACCTTCTGGACCACCTTCCGCAACACGATGCTGATCACCGTCGTCACCGTGCCCGGCGCGCTGGTGATGGGGCTGGCGATGGCGCTGATGGCCAACCTGCCCTTCCGCCGCAAATGGCCGGTGCGCCTGTCGCTGCTGATCCCATGGGCGCTGCCCTTGGCCTTCGCGGGCCTGATCTTCGCGTGGTTCTTCCATTCGGAGTACGGGGTCGTGAACGACGTGCTGGTCAGGCTGGGCCTTCAGCCGGTGATCTGGTTCAACTCTCCGGGCTGGGCGATGGCCGCAATCTGCCTCACGATCATCTGGAAGACCTCCTCCTTCATGGCGCTGATCATCCTGGCCGGGCTGCAGACGATCCCGCGCTCGCTCTACGAGGCGGCCGACGTGGACGGTGCGGGCAAGGTCCGCGAGTTCTTCGAGATCACGCTGCCGCTCCTGAAGCCGTCGATCATCGTCGCGCTGATCTTCCGCACGATCACCGCGCTGCAGACCTTCGACATCCCCTACACGATGACCGCCGGGGGACCGGGCGGCTCGACCGCGACGCTGGCCATGTACATCCACATGAACACGGTGTCCTTCCTGGACCTGGGCTACGGCTCGGCGCTGGCGGTGGTGATGTTCCTGCTGTCGATGCTGGTGACGGTCGTCTACCTGCGCATGATCCGCATGAAAGGCTGAGCCATGACCGCCACGCCTGCCCCCTCCCTGCTCTCCGGCGCGGCCCTGCGCCTGATCGTGGCCGCGATCCTGCTGATCAACGGGCTGTTCCCGGCGCTGTGGATCCTGTTCACCTCGCTCAAGACCGAGGCCGAGCTGACCGCGCGGCCCATCACCTGGGTGCCGCATGACCCGACGCTGGCCAATTACGTCACCGCGTTCTCGGACCAGCCGCTGCACCTGTTCCTGTTCAACAGCTTCATGGTCGCTATCCTGTCCACGATGCTGACGCTGTTCGTGTCGGTGCTGGCCGCCTATGCCATCGCGCGGCTGAACCTGCGCCATCGCGGGCTGATCCTGTCGGCGATCATCGCGGTCTCGACCTTTCCGCTGGTCACGCTGCTGGTACCGCTGTTCGAGACGATGCGCGCCCTGTCGCTGCTGAACAGCTGGACGGCGCTGGTGCTGCCCTACACCGTGCTGTCGCTGCCGGTCTGCACGCTGATCCTGGTGTCCTTCTTCGAGAACATCCCCCGCGACCTGGAAAACGCCGCCATGATCGATGGCTGCACGCGGATCGGCGCGCTGTTCAAGGTGGTCGTGCCGCTGTCCGCGCCCGGCGTCTTCACGGCGGGCATCCTGGCCTTCGTCAATGCCTGGGACGAGTTCCTGCTGGCGCTGTCCTTCAACTCGAACCCCGGCCTGCGCACCCTGCCCGTCGGCATCCAGCTCTATCAGGGAGAGTTCGCCTTTCCTTGGCCGGTGATCTCGGCGGCGCTGGTGGTGGGCATCGTGCCGGTCGCCATCCTCATCGTGCTGTTCCAGGAGCGCGTGGTGTCGGGCCTGACCGCGGGCGGCATCAAGGGCTGAGCGCGGACAGAAGCCGCGCCGTGTCGGGCAGGCGCGACAGGCTAGCCGCGATGCGCTCGCGCCAGCGCGGGCCGCGCGACAGCGCGTCCTCATGCGCCTCGGCCAGGTCCTCGGGGCGGTCGCGGGCCAGCACCTCGATCAGGCAGGCGGCCTGCGCGCGGTCCTTGGCTGCCTTCAGCCGGTCCGCGCCCTGCCGCCGCTCGGCCAGGATCAGCTTGTGGATGGCAAAGCGTTCGGGGCGCGGGATCTGCACCAGGACCCCGCTGCGATAGGGGATCGCCGCCGGGATCGGCTTTGCGATCAGATAGTTCAGGTGCCGCAGCGCCTGCGCCTGCACCCCGAGCGCCGGCAGGTCCCGCAGCCCTTCCGCACCGAAGGCGGGCGTCAGGAACTCGACCAGCGCGGTGCCCTGCGTCTGCCGCCAGCGCCATGTGCGGCCCGGCTCCAGGCTGGGCGCGGGCGCAAAGTCGAAATCCGCCAGGACCTGCTGCACCGGTGGCGCCGCCGCATCCTCCAGCGCCAGCGACAGGCGCTCGAAGCTGGCGATGTCCAGATCGTCGGTCTGCGCCGTCTGCTCCAGTGACAGGGCCAGGTTCAGCTCGCCCTCGTACAGGCGAAAGGCATGCGTGCCGACGATGGTGCCGCCAAGCCGGAACACCCCCGCCGCCGCCAGCGCCGCCATCAGGCTGCCGCTGGTCGGATCCAGACCCAGAAACCCCTCGGCCCGCAACAGGCGCACCAGCCGCGCGCGGTCGCGGCGCCGCTGTTCGGCGGGAGCCCTGTCCTCGCGCAGCGCCTGCATGCGCGCAGCCATGTCGGGGCCGTCCTCCCCCAGATAGCGCTTGCGGACCTGCGTGCCGACGCGAAAGCTGTCGTACCAGTATCCACGCCCCTGCCTGCGGATCAGCGTGGGCGTGCCACGCAGGTCCCTGAGCCCCTCGTCGCGGAGGGATCGCAGCAGATCGTGATAGGCCGCATGGGCCAGGGCGGAATGATGGTGCATGGCGTGCTCAACAGTCGGTCAGACTATTGAATACCCCCGTGCTCAACAATCGACAAGATCGTTGAGCATCCTCTTGCCCTTGGGACCGCGCGACAGCTCGGCCACCGCGCGGTCCCAGAACTCGGCCTCCCGGCCATCGGGACAGCCCTCGCTCTCCCAAAGCATCAGCGCACGGGTGCGGATGCGGTCGAAACGGTGCATCTCGGTCATCTCTCCTCCTCCGTCCACGGAAACGATCCTCGCTCAGTTGCGTGTCAGGGCGACGACGCTCTGCCAGTCCAACGGCAGGACGCCGCTGACGGTCTCATCGCACTCGACCCGGTCGCGGGCCGTGTCGATGCGCAGATGCCAGTCCCCCTCGGGCAGGGCGAACTCTCCGGCGTCGCCCGCATTCAGTACGATCAGCACGTCCGGGCCGTCATCCCCGGTCAGCTGCTGACCCAGGATGCGCAGTTCGGCATCCGACCAGTCACCCTCCTCCATTGCGCCGCCACGCGGATGCAGCCACGCGATCTCCGGTCCGGCATCGGCCCCGGCAAAGCGGCTGCGCGCCAGCCCGAACTCCTTGCGGAAGGCGGCCAGCGCCGCCACCGCGTCGCGGATCTCGGGGCGCGCGGCGGTCCAGTCCAGCCAGCTGATGGGGTTGTCCTGGCAATAGGCGTTGTTGTTGCCGTCCTGCGAATTGCCAAGCTCATCCCCCGCCAGGATCATCGGCACGCCCTGCGACAGCAGCACCGTGGCCAGCATGGCCCGCACGCGGCGGACGCGGGCGGTCAGGATGCCCGCATCATCCGTCGGCCCCTCGGCGCCTAGATTGTCCGAGATGTTGTGGTCATGCCCGTCGCGGCCATCCTCGCCATTGGCGTCGTTGTGCTTTTCCGCAAAGCTGACCGTGTCCCACAGGCTGAACCCGTCATGGGCGGCCACGAAGTTGACCGAGCTGGTCGCGGGACGGTTGCTGTGGTCGAATTGCACCGGCGATCCGGACAGGCGCTCTGCCATCGCCCCCAGCAGGCCGGGATCGCGCCGCCAGAAGCCGCGCGTGTCGTCGCGGAACTTGTCGTTCCATTCCCGGAAGGGCCAGCGGTATCCGCCGACCTGATAGCCGCCCTCGCCGATGTCCCACGGCTCGGCGATCAGCTTGACGCCGGACAGGACCGGGTCCTGGCGGATCGCGTTGAAGAAGGCGCCGTCGCGTTCGAACCCGCTGGCCTCGCGCCCGAGCGTCGAGGCCAGGTCGAAGCGGAACCCGTCCACATGCATCACCTGCACCCAGTAGCGCAGCGAATCCATGACCATGCGCAGCACCATCGGATGCGCCACGTTCAGCGTGTTGCCGGTGCCGGTGGTGTCGAAGCTGTGGCGCCTGTCATCGGCCAGCAGATAGTAGCTGGCATTGTCGATGCCGCGGAAGGACAGGGTCTGACCCAGTTCCGACCCTTCGCAGGTATGGTTGAAGACCACGTCCAGGATGACCTCGATCCCGGCCTTGTGGAAGCGGCGGACGGCCTCCTTGACCTCCTGGATCTGACCCGATTTCAGGTAGGGGCCCTGCGGCGCGAAGAAGGACAGGGTCGAATAGCCCCAGTAGTTCGACAGGTCCTTCTCCACCAGATAGCGGTCGTTGGCGAAGGCGTGGATCGGCAGCAGCTCGATCGCGGTCACGCCGGTGGCCTTCAGGTGGTCGATCACCGCGTCGCTGGCCAGGCCGCGGAACGTGCCGCGCAGATCCTCCGGGATGTCCGGATGCTGCATGGTGACGCCCTTCACATGCGCCTCGTAGATCACCGTCTGCGGCCAGGGCGTGCGCAGGGCGCGGTCGCTGTCCCAATCGAACTGGCTGTCCACCACGACGCCCTTGGGCATGAAGGGCGCGCTGTCGCGTTCGTCGAAGCTCAGGTCATCCTCGCCCACGACATAGCCGTGCAGCGCGTCGTCCCAGATGATCTCGCCGCACAGGGCGCGCGCATAGGGGTCCAGCAGCAGCTTGTTGGGGTTGAAGCGATGCCCCTCCTCGGGGGCATAGGGCCCGTGCACGCGATAGCCGTAGACCTGTCCCGGCATGATGCCGGGCAGGTAGCCGTGCCAGATGCCCCCCTCCATCAGCGGCAGGGGCAGGCGGTGCGTCTCGGTCTGGCCGTCCTCGGTGAACAGGCACAGCTCCACCTTGGTGGCATGGTCCGAGAACAATGCAAAATTCGTCCCCTCGCCCAGGAATTCGGCGCCCAGGATGTCCGAGCGCGCTTGGCTGGCATCGAAGGCAGGGGGGGAAAGATCACGCATGAAGGCCTCGGTTTCTGACGGGAGGGGGGGTGACGGAACGGCGGATCTGCGCATGGGCCGCGCGGCGATCCAGCATGGATTGGGTGATGAGGACGGTCCCGGAGGGCGTGCGCGTAAACCAGCGCGCGTCCTGGGTCGCGTCCTCTCCGGTCACCAGGCCCGGCGGGATCTGGGTTCCCGGGGCGACGATGGTGCAGGTCAGGCGCGCGCTGACGGGAACGGTCGAGCCGGGCATGGCGATGCTGCCGCGCCCCAGATACCAGTCCGAGGCCGGGCAGGCGAAGGGCAGGCGCGCGGGCTCTGCCGCCACGAAGTCCAGCTGCGCGCGGCGCAGCGCGTCCAGCGTGCCGACATCGCGCCAATAGGCCTGCCCCGACGGGCCGGCGGGCATGCGCCAGGCGGCGGCGACACCCTGGGCCACGGCATCGGGGATGACATCATGGCCGAAATCCATCGCCTCGGTCGGGCGGTCGAACAGCGCCTCGCGCAGCCAGTCGCGGTCGCAGACATAGATGCCCATGGAAATCATCGCACGCGTCGGATCGCCGGGCATGGCGGCCGGGTCGGCGGGCTTTTCCGCAAAGGACAGGATGCGGCCCGACGCATCGGCCTGCATCACCCCAAAGCCCCGCGCCTCGGCCCGCGGCACCGTGTCGACGGCGACGGTCACCGCCGCCCCCGAGGCCCGATGCGCGGCCAGCAGCGCGCCATAATCCATGTCGTAGACATGGTCCGCCGCCAGGACCAGGATGTGCCGCCCGCCCATCGCCTCCAGCGCGGTCCAGGTCTGGCGCGCGGCGTCGGCCGTGCCCATGAACCGGTCCTGCCCGTCGCAGAGCATCAGCCCCCGTTCGGGGAAATGGCCGCCCCACCGCTCGGGCAGGTGGCGGTGCAGGCTGCGGGGCGCATATTGCGTGGCGACCAGCATCCGGCGCAGTCCCGCGCGGACCGCATTGGCCATGGCGAAGTCGATGATGCGGTTCGATCCGGCAAAGGCCACGGCGGGCTTGCTGTCGCGTTCGGTCAGATCGTGCAGGCGCGTGCCCCTGCCGCCCGCCAGCAGCAGCACGGCCGCATCCGGGCGGGCGGCGGGCGGGGCGTGATCGGTGCGGCGGGGCTGCGAGGGCAGGTCAGGGAACACGGCGACGTCCTTGATGGGTTTGACCGGGGGCATGGCCATGTGGCCACCGCTTCCGGTGTGACGCTGTCGAACCGCTGCGACCGACGGTTGTTCCGCCGCGCGTCAAAAATCAATCGTCGCGTGTCGGCCCCTGCCCTTCCGTCAGGCAGATGCGGCAGCCGTCCGGCCCGGTCCAGTGCAGGATCGCCTGTCCCTGCGGCTGGCCTGCCGATCCGCCGGGCAGGTCCAGCCTCACGCCCAGATGCCGCCCGTCGGCCCGCCGCAGCAGCGACAGCCCGCCCGCATCCATCCGCACGGTGCAGTCGGCGCACTCCAGGAAGCCCGCCCGTTCGCGACGCAGGCGCATCAGGATCGGCGTCCAGCGGGCCTTGACGCCCCCCGCATCGTCGCGCCCCGCGGCGGTGGCCTGCGCGTCCCAGTCCACGGGGCGGCGGTTGTCGGGATCGGTCAGGGCCAGGAACCGGTCCTGCGTGCCCTGATAGAGGTCGGGAAAGCCGGGCATGACCGCCTTGATCAGCAGCTGCGCCAGCATCAGCGCGTCGCCCCGCCACAGCAGCCGCGTCAGCGCATCGGGCCGCGCGGCCTGCCAGCCGTCCAGCAGCGCCCGGCCCAGATCGGCCAAGCGCGCTTCGGCGTCCTCATCGGGGCGGGTCCAGAAGCTGGTCTCCTTGGCCTCGCGCATGGCCTTCTCGACATGGGCGGCCAGGCGGTCGGCGGCCTCGGGCGCGTCGCACATGGCCAGGGCGGTCTGCACCATGTACCAGCGCCAGCGCGGCGGGATCTCGCGCGCCTCGGGCAGGGCGGCGGCGGCGCGGTCCAGCGCGGCCAGATCGTCGGGCAGATGGGCGGCGGCAATCATGCGCGCGCGCGCGTCCTCGGACCGCTTGCTGTCATGCGAGGAGGTCAGCACCATGTCGCCTGGCCGCCGCGCGGCCATGGCGCGCGTGGCCCCGGCGGCGGTGATCGTGGCCTCGTCGGGTTCCGCGCCGACCTCGTTGGCGGGCAGGAAGCGGGTCCAGCGGAAGCCCGCGGTATCCTCCTGCGCCTTGGCCAGCAGCGCCCCCGAGACCTGTTGGAACCGCACCGCAAAGGCCAGCTGCGCGGCATTCTCGGGCTGTGCCCAGAGGGCGGCCAGCGCGCGCAGGACCGCGTCGTCGCGCAGGTCCGCCGCGGCCCGGTCCGCCACCGTCGCGATCAGCGCGCGGTCGTCGGCATCCGCGCCCGCCTCGGTGACATAGGTGCGATAGCGGGGCATCGCGACCAGTAGCGCCGTCACCGCCTCGCGCAGCGCCTCGGGGCCGGGATCGACCGCATCCACCGGGGCCAGGGCGATGCCGGCCATCCGCGCCAGCTGCCGCCGCTCGGCCGCCAGCTCGTTGTCCAGGACGTCGTGCTTGGCCGCGCGCAGCGCCTCGGCAAAGGGCTCGGCCGGACCGGTGGCCTGCCGCCAGGCGTGGTCCAGCGCGGCCAGCCCCTCGGCGGGGGTCAGCATGCGGGTGATCAGGCGCCCGGCCTCGTATCCGGTGGTGCCGACGCTGCGCCAGGAGGGGCGCAGGGGCTCGTCTCCGGTCAGGATCTTCTCGACCCAGACCGGGGTGCCGGGCAGCGCCTCGGCCAGACGCTCCAGATAGCCCGCCGGATCGGCCAGCCCGTCGACGTGATCGACGCGCAGCCCCTGCACCCGACCCAACCGGACCAGCTCCAGGATCAGCGCATGCGTGTCGTCGAAGACGGTGCCGTCCTCGACCCGCATGCCGATCAGGTCGGTGACGTTGAAGAACCGGCGATGGGTGATCCCGTCGCGCTGCCGCGTCGCATGGGCCAGCCGCCAGTGCTGCGCCTCGTGGACCGCGCGCAGGTCGTCGCTGGCATCGCTGCCCGGCGCCAGCGGGATCGCCAGATCGCCGACATGCCAATGCCCGTCCGCGACGCGGAAGGCGCCGTCGGTCAGCATCGTCTCGAACGGCTCCTCCAGCCAGGGCAGGACCAGCGGACCGGCCTGCCAGTCGATGTCGAAATGGCGCGCATGGCCGCTGCCCCGCCCGTCGCGCAGCACCGAGGCCAGCCACGGATTTTGGACCGAGAAGGCCGTGTGGTTCGGCACGATATCCAGGATGATGCCCAGACCCCGCGCCGAGGCCGCCTCCGCCAGCGCGTCGAAGCCCGCCCGCCCGCCCAGGGCCGGATCGATCCGCGTCGGGTCGGTGATGTCATATCCGTGGGTCGAGCCCTCGGTCGCGGCAAAGATCGGCGACAGATACAGGTGCGAGACGCCGGTCGCGGCGATCTGGTCCAGCCGCGCGGTCAGGGCGGCGAAATCCACCCCGTCGCGCAGCTGGATGCGGCAGGTGGCAGTCGGGATGGTCGGGATGGTCGGGATCATGCAAGGGCCTTCACGGTCAGACGGTAACGGTCGCCGGATGCGCCGACGCTTAGGTCGGGATCGGGCAGCAGGGCGGGATCGGGCTGGTCCAGCACCAGAGACAGGGCCAGCGCGCCACCGCCCGGAAAGCGCCACAGGGCACGGATCAGGCCCGGGCCGTCGCGGGTCACGCTGGCCTCGGGCCGGCCCTGCGCCATCAGGGGGGCGACATGGGCCGCGCGAAAGGCCAGCGCCCGGCGGGTCAGGTCCATCCAGTCGCGGGCGCGGGCATCCTCGGCCCAACCCAGCTTGGATCGCTCCATGGTCGCGGGGTCCAGCGGATCGGGCGGATCGGCGTCCTCCCAGGAAAACTCGGCGGCACGGCCGTCGCGGACGGCCTGAGCCAGATCGCCGTCGTAATCGGCGAAGAACAGGAAGGGTGCGGTCTCGCCGCGCTCCTCTCCCATGAAGACCATCGGCACAAAGGGCGCGACCAGCAGCAGGGCATAGACGACCCGCACCGCATCGGGGTCCGCCAGGCTCAGCAGGCGTTCGCCCAGGGCGCGGTTGCCGATCTGGTCATGGGTCTGGATCGCATTGACGAAGGCGGTGCCGGGCAGGTGGTCGCAGGGCCTGCCGCGCGGCTGGTCGCGCCCCGCGCGGGGCTGGCCCTGCTCCACCTGCCCCCGCCGCAGCGCCAGCGCCAGATCCGCCACCGGATCGACCGCGAAGGGCGCATAATAGTCGTGCGATTCCCCGGTCAGGGCGACATGGACGGCATGGTGGAAGTCGTCGTTGAGATTGGCGTCATAGCCCGCCTCGCGCAGGTCGGGGGTGTTGCTGTCATCCTCGGTGATCAGGTGGCGGCGGGGGGTCAGGCGCGCGACCTCGGCGGCCAGCCCGGTCAGGAAATCCGCAGCACCCGGCCCCTCGATCTGGTGGACCGCATCCAGCCGCAGCCCGTCCGCGCCATAGTCGCGCAGCCAGTGCAGCGCGGCCTCGGTCCAGAAGGCCCGCACCGCCGGACGGGAGAAGTCGATCGCGGCCCCCCAGGGCGTGTGCCGGTCGGCGTCGAAGAACTCGGGCGCGGAATGGTGCATCCACGCCCCCTCGGGGCCGAAATGGTTCATCACCAGATCGACGATCACCATCATTCCGCAGTCATGCGCCGCCGCGATAAGGCGCTGCAGATCACCCGGACTGCCATAGGCGGGATGGGGCGCGAAGGGCAGCACCCCGTCATAGCCCCAGCCCCGCGAACCGGGAAACTGTCCCACCGGCATCAGCTGGATCGCGGTGAAGCCGAGCGCGGCCAGCCGCGGCAGCCGCGCCTGAGCCGCCGCGAAGGTGCCCTCGGGCGTGAAGCAGCCCACATGCAGCTGACAGATCACCGCCTGATGCCAGGGTCGCCCGGCCCAGGGGCGCGGCGCCGGCAGCTGCAGCAGGACCGATGCATCCGAGACGCCGCCCGCCTGCAGGCGGCTGGCCGGATCGGGCATCGTCCGACCGTCCACGCGGAACAGATAGCGCGCACGCGGCGTCGCGGGATGATCGGCGGTCCAGAACCCGGCATCGTCGCGGGTCATCGGCAGGGTCCGGCCGTCCAGCAGCAGGTCGACCCGTTCGGCGGATGGCGCCCACAGACGGAAGCGCCACCCCCCGTCGCCGCGCACCGGCCCCCATCGGTCGCGGTCGCGCGCGCCGTGCATCATGTCGATCATCCCCCGGAAGTGCCGTCGGAGGTCAATGACCGGCAGGCCAAGCCGTTCCACCGGCCTGACAAAAAGCAATCCGTCAGGCGTCGAGGGGCCGGGGTCCCGGGCTGCGGCCGATGAACAGGCGATGGCCGTCGGGCATCACCGCCCAGACCCCGCGGTCGCAGAGCTCGATCGTCAGGGGGTCGTCGCCGACGGCCGCCTCGAACACCACGCAGAGGTTGCGCAGCATGTCGACGGTGAACTCGGCGCGGGCCAGGACAGGCAGGGGATCCGGCCAGCCATGGGCCAACGGATGCTTCATCGGAACCTCATACACGAACAACTTTCACACCATGCAGTCTAGCAACAACCGCAACGTGTGGAAATAGCCTTGAAGGGCAGGTCCGCTCAGTCCAGCGACAGGGGTTCGGTCACCCCCGAACGCTCCAGATGCCAACGGCCCTGCCACGACCCGTCACGCCGCGTCAGCGTCAGATAATTGCGTTCCGCGACATAGCGGCTGCGCTGGCCGGGCAGCGGGCGGATGCGGATCGGGTGGCCGGGCAGCGGGTCCTCGCCCAGGATCGACAGCGCGCCCAGGGTGCGCGCCCAGGCCGCGGGCGGCGCCCGATGCGCGATGCCCGAGGCGACCAGCTGATGCAGCAGGCGCCCGCCCTCGAGGTCCATCGTGGCGCGCGTCGCCAGGTGGATCTCGCCCGACACGGCGGTGACCGCATGACCGTCGGCCTGGGCGATGTCGCGCATCACGACCAGCATTCGCCGCCATTCGTCGCGATGGGCGCGGCTCTGCCACTGGTCGCGCAGGTCGTCCTCGTATTTCTGCATGCGCGGGATGGCGATCATCGCCGCCTCGAACAGCGACATGCGCGGACCCAGAAGCGGCACGCTGGAGATCAGCAGGCTGTGCCCGGCAGCCGGACGCGCGGCCTCGTCGCGCATCATCGCCCAGCCCCCCGGCCCCATGATGCGCCGCCGCTGCCGCTCGGACCGCAGGTCCGGGGCCAGGATGCGCAGGCCCGGCAGGCGCAGCCGCCAGCCCAGATGCCCGCCGGCCGGATCGGCGAAGCGCGGCGGCAGGTCGCCGTCGACCGCCGCGTGCTGGAACAGCAGGCAGGCGGCGCGCGCCTCGGCGAACAGCGTCCGGCCCACGGCAGATTCGGTGCGCGAGCGGCGCAGCGAGCCCCACCCGTCGCAGATGTCGTGATCGTCCCACTGCATCAGCGAGGGCACGCGCGCCGCAAGCCAGGCCAGTTCCGGCGCGGCATAGATCGCCAGATAGCGCGCCCAGAACCCCTCGCGCAGGTGCCGCGCCAGATCGGCCAGCGCCGCGTCCGAAGGCGCGTCGGGCAGATCGTCGGGCCATCCGTCGCTCAGCGGATGGCCGCGGGTGACCTCGTCGGCATAGATCTGGTCGCCGCCATGCAGCATCAGGGCGAAGGGCTCGCGGCGGTGGTCGTCGCGCAGGCGGGACCACATGGCGTTGCGTTCCGACCCCTCGCGGTCCAGATCGCCCACCTCCTCGCCGTTGCAGGACACGAAGGCCAGGCGCAGGTCCCCGGTCAGGTCGCCCGCCACGTCGAAGCGCTGCCCGTCCCAGTCATAGACCGAGCCGCGATCGGCGGGCAGGTCGAAGCGCGCGCGCCAGACCGCCCCCTGCCCCGTCCGGTCCAGCAGGATCGGCGCGACCGGCCCGTCCGGCGTGCCGATCGGGGCCGGGGCGTCGTCTCCCGGCATGACGAACAGGGCCGAGAGATGCATCCGCCCGTCGCGGATGTCGTCAAGGATCAGGACGGGGCCGATGGGTCTGGTGATGCGGTCGGTCATGCCTCCTGCGCTACTGCGCGAACCCGCGCGCGGCAATCGGCAATGCGGTCGCAGCCGATCACGGCTGCGACAGGGCGCGGGGCCTCAGGCCTCGATGCGGGCGACCGGGGCGGCATGGGCCAGCGTCTCGCCCTCGGCGGCCAGACGGGTCAGGCGTCCGGCGCGCGGGGCCTCGATCCGGGTCTCCATTTTCATGGCCTCGATGACCGCGATGACCTGACCCGCCTCGACCGTCGCACCGTCCTCGACCTGCCACAGCGACAGGGTGCCCGCGACGGGCGCGGTGACGTCGCCCGGATCGGCGGCAGCCACCTCCGGCGCAGAGGCTGCGGGGATACCCGCCGCCAGCAGCCCCTGCGGGATCGCCAGATCGTGCCGCCGCCCGTCGATCTCGATCGCCAGGCGCAGCATGGGCTGATCGGGGGCCGGGGTCACGCGGCCTGCGGGTTGGACGGCGGCTGCCAGGCGGTCGGCGAAGTCGGTCTCGATCCAGCGCGTGTGGACGGCGAAATCATCCGTGAACTCGGGCGCCTCCAGCACCGCACGGTGGAAGGGCAACACGGAGGCCACGCCCTCGATGCGGAACTCGCGCAGCGCGCGGCGGGCGCGAGCGATGGCGGTTGCGCGGTCGGGGCCGGTGACGATCAGCTTGGCCATCATCGAATCGAACTGTCCCGCGACCTGGCCGCCCTGTTCGACGCCGCTGTCCAGCCGGACGCCGATGCCGCCGGGCGCGGACCACAGCGTGATCGGGCCAGGGGTCGGCAGAAAGCCCCGGCCCGGGTCCTCGGCATTGATGCGGAACTCGATCGCGTGGCCGATGGGTGCGGGCACGCCGTCGTCGATCAGGCGCGCGCCCTGCGCCACGCGGATCATCGCGCGGACGATGTCGATGCCGGTCGTCTCCTCGGTCACGGGGTGTTCGACCTGCAGGCGGGTGTTCACCTCCAGGAAGCTGATCGTGCCATTGGCCGACAGCAGGAACTCGACCGTGCCCGCGCCGCTGTAGCCGGCATGGGCGCAGATCGCGCGGGCGCTGTCATGGATGCGGGCGCGCTGATCGTCGGAGAGGTAAGGCGCGGGCGCCTCCTCGACCAGCTTCTGGTTGCGGCGCTGCAGCGAGCAGTCGCGGGTGCCCAGCACCTTGACCGTGCCGTGCCGGTCGGCCAGCACCTGCGCCTCGATATGGCGGGGGCGGTCCAGGAACTGCTCGACATAGCATTCGCCGCGGCCGAAGGCGGTGACCGCCTCGCGGGTGGCGGCGTCGAACAGCTCCTCGACCTCGTCCAGGTCGCGGGCCACGCGCATGCCGCGTCCGCCGCCGCCGAAGGCCGCCTTGATCGCCAAAGGCAGGCCGTGCTCGCGGGCAAAGGCCAGCGCTTCGGCCCCGCTGGCGATGGGGCCGGGGCTGCCCGCGACCAGCGGCGCGCCCACGGCCTGCGCGATCTCTCGCGCGCGGATCTTGTCGCCAAGCGCGTCGATCACGTCCGGGTCGGGCCCGATCCACAGGATGCCCGCAGCCTGCACCGCGCGGGCGAAATCGGCATTCTCCGACAGGAAGCCATAGCCCGGATGGATCGCGTCGACCTCAGCGCGGGCCGCGATGGCCAGCACCTTGGCCGCATCCAGATAGGTGTCGGCGGGGCGATGCCCCTCCAGCGCCCAGGCCTGATCGGCCGCGCGCACGAAGGGCGCATCGTGGTCGGGATCGGCATAGATCGCCACCGATTCGATGCCCTCGTCGGCGCAGGCCCGGATGACGCGCAGGGCGATCTCTCCGCGATTGGCGATCAGGATGCGGCGGATCGGGGTCAGGGGGGTGTCACGAAACATCATGGGCCTCCGGGTCGATAGCGGTAAAGGGCGTGTCGGCGGCAAAGCGGATGCGCGTGCCGGGCGGCAGCTGTCCCGCCAGATCCAGCGCCGAGGGGTGCAGCGTCGCGATGACCGGATAGCCGCCGGTCAGCGGGTGGTCGGCCAGAAACAGCACCGGCTGGCCGGAATGGGGCACCTGGATGGCGCCAGTCGCGGTGCCCTCGCTTGGCAGTTCCCGCGCGTCCTCGCGGGTCAGCGCCTCGCCCGACAGGCGGATGCCCACGCGCGAGGATTGGGGCGTGACCGTCCAGTCCTGCGCCAGGAACCGCTGGACGGTCGCGTCATCGAACCAGTCGGTGCGCGGCCCAAGGGTCACGGGCAGGGTCACGATCTCTCCGGCCTGCGGCAGGTCGGGGCCGGGACCGGGATCGGTCACCGCCCCCGCCGCGCGGTCTGCCGGGGCCAGCGCATCGCCCGCCATCAGCGGCGCGGGCCCGATCTGCGCCAGCGTGTCCGTGGCGCAGGAGCCCAGCACCGGGGCCACGTCGAACCCGCCCCGGATCGCCAGATAGCTGCGCATGCCGCTTGCGGGCGGGTCGATGGTCACCTCGTCCCCCGCATCCAGCGCAAAGGCCACGGGTTGCGCCTGCCCGCGCACGCGGGCCGTCGCGGCACCCGTCACGGCCAGGGTCATCGCCACCTCCGCCCGCAGGCGGACGGGGCCGAGCGTGATCTCCAGCGCGGCCTCCCCCGCGGGGTTGCCCACTGCGCGGTTCGCGCGGCGCAGCGCGCCCAGGTCCAGCGCGCCGGAGGCACTGACCCCCTGCCCCGCCTGCCCCATGCGCCCAGCATCCTGCACCAGGATCGGGAAGGCGGTCTGGACCACGCGCAGTCCAGTCACAGGCGCAGGCTCGGGGACCGCGACGGGATGGACGCGCGCGGACCCGGTCACAAAGCGCGCCCGGACGCCCGGGCGCAGCAGCGCGGGCACGTCGCGGGTCAGGTCGAACATCGGCACTTCGGTGCGGCCGATCAGCTGCCAGCCGCCGGGGCTGGCCTGCGGATAGATGCCACAGAACCGTCCCGCCAGCGCCACCGACCCTGCCGGGATCTTCGTGCGCGGCGCGGGACGGCGCGGCAGATCGAAGCTCGCATCCGCGCAGGTCATGTAGGCAAAGCCCGGCGCAAAGCCGCAGAAGGCCACCTGCCAGGTCGCGGACTGATGGGCGGCGATCACTTCGGCGTCGGTCAGGCCCATCAGGGTCGCGACCTCGGCCAGATCCTCGCCGTCATAGGTCACGGGAATCTCGACCGTCTCGGTCGCGCGGGGGGCAGGCGCGGTGCCGGGGGCGGGCTGGCGGGCCAGCACGGCGCGGGCCAGTGCGGCATCGGCCTCCACGCCGGGATCGGTGGTGACCATCAGCGTGCGGGCGGCGGGCACGATCTCGGCCACGCCCGCAACGGGATCGGCCGCCAGCGCATCGAACAGCGCCAGCGTCGCGTCCAGGTCGGCCAGCTCGACCAGAAAGGCGCGCGGCCCGATGGGCAGGATGCGGGTCATGCCTGCCACCGCGTTTCGGGCACGTTGGTGACGAACATGTGCCCCGGCGCATGGGTGATGGCAAAGGGCGGGCGCGAGGCCATGACCGCCGCCTGCGGCGTCACTCCGCAGGCCCAGAAGACCGGCACCTGACCCGGGCCGACCGGCACCGGATCGCCGAAATCGGGCCGCTGCAGGTCCGCGATGCCCAGGGCCTCGGGCAGGCCCACATGGACCGGGGCGCCATGGACGGCGGGGGTGCGGCCCGAGATCATCGCGGCCTCGGCCACGCGGTCGGCGGGGATCGGGCGCATGGATACAACCAGCCGCCCCGACATCCGCCCCGCCGGGCGGCACTCGCGGTCGGTCAGGAACATCGGCACGTTGCAGCACCGGTCGACATGGGCCACCGGAATGCCCGCCGCCATCAGCGCGCCTTCGAAGGTGAAGGAACAGCCGATCAGGAAGGTCACCAGATCGGGATGCTCCGCCCAGTGGGCGGTGGCGTCGGTGACCTCCTCGGTCAGGACGCCGTCGCGCCAGATGCGATAAAGGGGGATGTCGGTGCGCAGGTCCGCGTCAGGCGCCATGACCGTGCGATGGCTGCCCGGATCGGTCACGTCCAGCACCGGACAGGGTTTCGGGTTCCTCTGCGCGAACAGCAGGAAGTCCCAGGCCCAATCGCGGGGCAGCGAGATCATGTTGCACTGGGTAAACCCCGGCGCCTGACCCGAGGTCGGGCGCACCACGCCCTGCCGCGCGGCCAGCCGCGCCTGTGCCGGGGTCATGCCCCACCTCCGGCGAAGGGCGCGATGGTGACCCCGCCCGCGATCAGCGCGTCGCGGACCCGCGCGGCGATGGCCACCGCGCCAGGGCTGTCGCCATGCACGCAGATGCTGTCGGCCTCAAGGCACAGGATGCTGCCATCCTCGGCCTCCAGCACGCCCTCCGTCGCCAGACGCAGCATGCGCGCGGCGATCAGGTCGGGGTCGTGCAGGACCGCGCCCTTCTGCCGGCGCGAGACCAGCGCGCCCGCGGCGGTATAGGCGCGGTCGGCAAAGGCCTCGGCCACCACGGTCAGGCCCGCGGCGCGCGCCCGGCCCAGCACGGGCGCCCCGGCCAGACCCATCAGCACCAGCGACGGGTCCACGGCCCTGACGCCCGCGATGACCGCATCGGCCTGCCGCGCATCATCCGCGATGGTGTTGTAGAGCGCGCCATGCGGTTTCACATAGGTGACCCGCGTGCCCGCCGCCCGCGCCAGACCGGACAGCGCGCCGATCTGATAGATCACGTCGGCGGTCAGGTCGTCGGGCGCCACGTCAATGTTGCGCCGTCCGAAGGCCACGCGGTCGGGATAGCTGACATGCGCCCCCACCGCGACGCCCCGCGCCGCCGCCTGACGCAGCACCGCCAGCAGGCCCGCCGGATCGCCCGCGTGAAAGCCGCAGGCGATGTTGGCGGAACTGACGATGTCCAGCATCGCGGCGTCGTCACCCATGGTCCAGGCGCCGTAGCCCTCGCCCAGGTCGCTGTTCAGGTCGATCGGCATGGGGTCCTCCTCAGACGGTCAGAAAGGCGAAGATGGTGCTGAACGACCGGAAGCCCATGTACCAGGTCAGCGCGCAGACGATCGCGCCAAGCGCCAGCAGGCCGCGATTGTAGCGGTGCCCGCCCATCAGGTCGGACCGCGCATAGCCGATATAGGTGAAGATCGTCAGACCGATCGGCAGGATCAGCCCGTTGAAGCCGCCCACGAAGACCAGGATCGCCGCCGGCGCCGTGCCGAGCGCCAGATACACCACCAGCGAGAAGGTGATGAAGGCCACCGTCGCCATGTTGCGCGACCGGTCGGTCCGCACGCCCAGCACGTCGAGGAAGCTGACCGAGGTATAGGCGGCCCCGATGACCGAGGTCAGCGCCGCCGCCCACAGCACCACGCCGAAGACGCGCAGGCCCCATTCGCCCGCCGCGACCTGGAAGGCCTGTGCCGCCGGGTTCGCCGCCTGCGAGGACAGGTCCAGCGTCACGCCCGACGCAACCACGCCCAGGATCGCCAGGAACAGCACGAAGCGCATGACGCCCGTGACCGCGATGCCGGTCAGCGCCGCGCGGGTGACGGCGGCCAGGTTGCGCTCTCCGGTCAGGCCCTTGTCCAGCAGGCGGTGCGCGCCGGAATAGGTGATGTAGCCGCCGACCGTGCCCCCCACGATGGTGGTGATGGTGGCAAAGTCGATGGCATCGGGCCAGATCGACTGGCGCAGCGCCTCGCCTACCGGCGGGTTCGACTGGAACGCCACGAAGATCGTCAGCAGGATCATCACGACCCCCAGCCCGATGATCATCCGGTCCAGCAGAAGCCCCGCCCGCTTCGACAGGAAGATGCCGATGGCCAGCGCCGCCGACAGCGCGCCGCCGATCTTGGGGTCCAGGCCCAGCATCGCGTTCAGGCCCAGCCCCGCCCCCGCGATGTTGCCCACGTTGAAGGCCAGACCGCCGATGACGACCAGCGCGGTCAGCAGATAGCCGGCGCCGGGAATGGCGGCGTTCGCGGTCTCGGACGCGCGCTTGCCGGTCAGGGCGGTGATGCGCCAGATGTTCAGCTGGACCACGAAGTCGATCAGGATCGAGGCCAGGATCGCGAAGGCGAAGGCCGATCCCATCCGCGCCGTGAAGGTCGCGGTCTGGGTGATGAAGCCCGGCCCGATGGCCGATGTCGCCATCAGGAAGATCGCCGCCAGAAGGCCTCCGCGAAGGCTGGCGGCCGCGACGCTGCGGTCGGTGGTCATGGATGTTTCCCCGTGTCGGACTGTTGTCGTTGCGGCCAGCCTGCCACGTTTTCGTGATCCGTCAACGATTATATGACAGTTTGGTGTATTTTGTTGAACAATCCGCACCAGCATGCGGGGCAATCTGCCTTCAAACAGGGCAGCGGACGGGTTGCCCCGCCCCTGCCCCGCCGCCATGATCGTCCCTGCATCACAGGACGATCCATGACCGACCCGAATCCCTCAGACACCGATCCCGCTCCCGGCGCCAACCCGTCCGGCCTGGCCGAGGACACGGCCGCCCGGCTGCGCGCGCGCGTCGTCGCGGGGCATCTGCGCCCCGGCCAGCGCCTGTCCGAGGCGCGGCTGGCCGCCGATCTGTCGGTGTCGCGCAACACGCTGCGCGAGGTGTTCCGCCTGCTGACGCGCGAGGGGCTGCTGACCCATGCGCCCAATCGCGGCGTCTCGGTCGCGGTGCCGACGATGGCTGGGGTGCTGGACATCTATCGCGTCCGCCGCCTGATCGAGGTGCCGGCCCTGGCCCAGGCCTGGCCCCGCCACGCGGCGGTGCTGCGCATGGCCGAATGCGTGGCCCAGGCCCGCGCGGCGCGCGAGGCGGGCGACTGGCGCGGGGTGGGCAGCGCGAACATGGCGTTCCACGCGGCCATCGTGGCGCTGACCGACAGTCCGCGCCTGACGGGCTTCTTCGCGCAGGCCATGGCGGAACTGCGCCTGGCCTTCGGGCTGCTGGACAGCCCCGAACAGCTGCACGCGCCGTTCCTGCAGGAGAACGGCGCGATCCTGGCCCTGCTCCAGCAGGGCGACATGGCAGGTGCGGCGGCGCTTCTGGCCGATTACCTGGACCGGTCCGAGCGCGTGGTGATGACCGCCTTCGCCCGGCTGGAGAACGGCGTCACCGGGGGGTGACGCCGCGACGCCTCAGCCGCCGGTCACGGCCAGCAGCATCAGGTAGATGACCGACGGCCCCATCAGGCAGCCCAGCCCCGTATAGAACGTGGCCGTCATCGCGCCGTAGGGCACCAGACGCTTGTCGGTGGCGGCCAGGCCGCCCGCGACGCCGCTGGTCGTGCCCATCAGCCCGCCATAGGCCATCGCCGATTTCGGGTTGTTCAGCCCGATCAGCGGCGCGACGAAGGGCGTGCCGATCATCACCAGCACCGCCTTGAGCAGGCCCGCGGCGACGGACAGGGCGATGACCTCGGAACTGGCGCCCAGGGCGGTGCCGGTCACCGGGCCCACGATGTAGGTCGCGGCCCCGCCGCCGATCGTGGCCATGCTGACCGCATCGGTATAGCCGAAGGCCGCCGCGACCAGCGCCCCCACCGCGAAGGACACGAAGATCCCCAGGGCCAGCGACACGACGCCCGCGACGCCCGCCTTGCGGATCTCTCGGATGTCGACGCCATAGGCGGTCGACACGATGGCCAGGTCGCGCAGCATGGCGCCGCCCATCAGGCCGATCCCCGCGAACATCGGCACGTCGGCCAGACCCTTGTCGCCGCCGGTGGTGACGCCGCCGATCCAGGCCAGCACCAGCCCGATGATGATGGCCACGGCCGAGCCGTGCAGCCGCCCCGCCGACAGCCGGTCCGACAGCTGATAGGACAGCCACATCACGACGCCCACCACCACGAAGGCGAAGACCAGCCCGTTCTTGGCCAGGATCGTTGCGATCATCTCCATGACGTCACGCCTCCTGCGCCATGAGGGGCGGCAGGGGGCTGTCCTGCCCGCCGATCCGCGCCACGACCGGGACCAGCGACACGCAGGCCACGGTCGCGCCGACGCCCGCGATGATCGCGATGGGACCGCCCGCCAGCGCCGCCACGACGTTCTGCTGGGCGGCCATCGCCACGACGATGGGGATGTACATGGCCGACCAGAACAGCACCCCCTGTTCGGTCAGGACCGGCAGGCGCCCCGTGCGGCGCATCCAGTCGGTGGCCAGGATCAGCAGCAGCATGGCAAAGCCCACGCCGCCCACGTTGGACTGGACGCCCAGGATGACGCCCAGCAGATCGCCCAGGATGACGCCCGCCAGATGGCAGGCGGCCAAGGCCGCGACTCCGTAGATGATCATGATGTTCCTCCCGTTGATGGGCCGATGATCCGCGCGCGCCCTCCTCGACGCGCGCGGTCGGCCGGATGTCAGGCCATGGCCTGCGAATAGAGCCCCGCATGCGCCTTGCGCAGTTCGGCCTTCTGCACCTTGCCCATGACGTTGCGCGGCAGAGCGTCGACGACGATCACCTGCCGGGGTTGCTTGAAGCGCGCCAGATCCGACAGCGCGGCGCGGATTTCATCCGCGTCCAGCGTGCCCGATTTCGGCACGACGATGGCGGTCACCGCCTCGCCCAGGTCGGGATGGGGCAGGCCGATCACGGCGCTTTCCAGGACACCCGGCAGCGCGTCGATGGCCTCCTCGACCTCCTTGGGATAGACGTTGTACCCGCCCGAGATCACCAGGTCCTTGTCGCGACCGACGATGCGCAGGTATCCGTCCTCCTGGATCGTGCCCAGATCGCCGGTGATGAAGAACCCGTCGGGGCGGAATTCGGCTGCGGTCTTTTCGGGCATGTTCCAGTAGCCCTCGAAGACGTTCGGTCCCTTGACCTCGATCAGGCCGATCTCTCCGGGCGCGACGGGCGCGCCGGTCTCGCGGTCGGTGATGCGCACTGTGATGCCGGGCAGCGCCATGCCCACCGCCCCCGCGATGCGATCGCCATCATAGGGGTTCGAGGTGATCATGCACGTCTCGGTCATGCCGTATCGCTCCAGAATGCGGTGCCCGGTCCGTTCGGTGAAGGCGCGGTGATCCTCGGCCAGAAGCGGCGCGGACCCGGACACGAACAGCCGCATGTTCGCGGTCGTCTCGCGGTCCAGGCGCGGCGATTTCAGCAGGCGGGTGTAGAAGGTCGGCACCCCCATCAGCACGGTGGCGCGGTCCATCAGGTCGATCGCCTGTTCGGCGTCGAACTTGGTCAGGAAGATCATCGTGGCGCCGGCGACCAGCGCCATGTTGGCGGCCACGAACAGGCCGTGCGTGTGAAAGATCGGCAGCGCGTGGATCAGCCGGTCGTTCGCGTCGAACCGCCAATGCTCCAGCAGCGCCTCGGTGTTGGACGCCAGGTTCCCGTGCGTCAGCACCGCCCCCTTGGACCGCCCCGTGGTCCCCGAGGTATAGAGGATCGCGGCCCGGTCGTCCGGCCCGCAGGGATGCGCGTCCTCGCGCGGGGTGGCCGCATTGGCACGCTCGGCCAGTGTCCCCTGCCCGTCCGCGCCAAGCGTCAGCACCGTCAGCGCGTCCCCGGCCCGATGCGCGTGCGACGCCTGCTGCGCGGGGTCGCAGACGAACAGCCGCGGTGCCGCGTCGCCGATGAAATAGTCGATCTCGGCCCCGGTATAGGCGGTGTTCAGCGGCAGGAAGATCCCGCCTACCTGCAGCGTCGCCAGGTACAGGGCGATGGCCTCGGGCGACTTCTCGACCTGGACGGCCACGCGGTCGCCGGGCGCCACGCCCGCCGCGGTCAGCGCGCCCGCCAGCGCCTCGACCATGCCGCGCATCCGGGCAAAGCTGATGTCGGGCTGGCCGGGCCGTTCGAACAGGGTCTTGCCCTGCATCACTTCGGCGGTCTGGATGAAATGGTCGTGGATGGTCTGCATGTTCGTCTCCTCCCTCAATGTCGTCACGCCTTCAGCGCCTCGGCGATCTGGGCGCCAAGCGCCACCTCGCCGTCGCGTACGAAGGCCTCGTGCCGGTCCTCGATCCGGTCCAGTTCGTACAGATAGTTGATCATCAGCCCATGCGCCGATTTCAGTGCCGAGGGTGCCAGGTCGGCGGGCCAGTTCAGGCGATGCGCGCAGGCCCCGTTGCCCAGGTGGAACCGCGCCACCGGATCGGCGGGCAGCCCGCCCCGCGCCTTGGCCTGGGCGATGTAGCGCGCGCCCCAGGCCAGGACCTGCGGGCGCAGCGTCGCCACCGCGTCATCGTCCCAGCCCCCGGCCAGTGCGCCGCGCAGTTCCGCCGCACCGTCCTGCGTGGCCAGCCAGGTAGCAAAGCCCGGCACCGGCGACAGCGTCACATAGCAGCGCAGTTCGGGCAGGTCCGCCGACAGCTGCGCCACCACCTGCTTGATCAGGAAGTTGCCGAAGCTGACCCCCTTCAGCCCGGGCAGGCTGTTGTTGATCGAATAGAAGACCGCCGTGTCCGCCGCTGCCGGTTCGCGCGCATCCGGCGCGGTCAGGATCGGGCCGATCGCGTCGGGCATGCCCTGGGTCAGCGCGACCTCGACGAAGATCAGCGGCTCGTCCCCGGTGGCGGGGTGGAAGAACGCGTACAGACGGCGGTCATTGTCGGCCAGCCGCCGCTTCAGGTCCGGCCAGCCCTGCATCTGGTGGACGCTTTCGTATTCCATCAGCTTTTCCAGGATCGCGGCGGGCGCATTCCAGTCGATCCGGCGCATGGTCAGAAAGCCGCGGTTGAACCAGCTGGCGAACAGATGCGCGAAATCCTGGTCGATCGGCGCCAGATCGGGGTCCACGCGCATCGCGGCCAGCAGGTCCTGACGCATTCGCACCAGCCGCAGCGTGGCGCCGGGCGCCATGTTCAGCCGGCGGAGCAGGGTCTGGCGGGCAGGCTCGACCACCTCGAACAGATGCGCCACGCCCGCGGCATCGGGCTGGGCGTCCCATGCGGCATAGGCCGAGCGGATCGCGTCGGCATCCACGCCGTGATCGTCGCGCAGGCTGCGGAAGAAGGCCAGCCGCTCCTCGGCGTCCAGCTCGGCATAGGCCGACAGCGCCTGTTCGGCCACCGCGACCCGCGCCGCATCCCCGATCCGTCCCATCAGCACCGCCGAGGCCACCCGCGCGCGTTCGGAGGCGGGGCGCGCCAGCGCCTTCAGCGTCTCGGCCTCGCCGCCGCGCTTGCGCCGCGTGATCGCCTCGACGAAGTCCGACAGGAATCCCAGTCTCTGCTTGCCCATGATGATCCTCCCCGCCCTTGATATACACTGATTCACTACTGTTGTATACAACAACGGCGATGATGGACTTTTTGCAAGCGCTGCGTTGAAATGCAGGACAGAACAGGTGCCGACATGACCCTTCCCACCGCACAGCGCATCCGCCTTGCCCTGGAAAACGCCATCGTGGACGGACGCCTGACCCCCGGCCAGCAGATCGACCCCGACCAGGTCGCGCGCGACTATGGCTGCTCGCGCACCCCCGTGCGCGAGGCGCTGCAGGCGCTGGAGGCGTCAGGCCTGCTGATCGTGCAGCCCAAACGCGGCACCTTCGTGGCCAAGCTGGGTGTGCCCGAGCTGATGGACCGGTTCGAGCTGATGGCCGAGCTGGAATCCTTCTGCGCGCGGCTGGCCTGCCGGCGCGCCGATGCGCAGGACCTGGCCCGCATCGACACCGCCCTGACCGCCTGCGAGGGCGCGCGCCACGACCCCGACCGGTATTATGCCGAGAACACCGCCTTTCATCAGGCGATCTATCGGGCCGCCCACAACCCCTTCCTGGAGGCCGAGACGCTGCGCCTGCAGGCCATCCTGCAACCCTATCGGCGGCGGCAGCTGCAATCGCCGGGGCGGGTCGCCAATTCGCTGGCCGAACACCGCCAGATCGCTGCGGCCATCGCGGCGGGCGACGCCTGCGGCGCGGCACAGGCGATGACCGATCACGTGCTGGTCCAGGGCGAACGCTTCCGCGACCTGGTCGCCGTGGTGGGCAGCCTGTCGGCGCCTCAGGCCGGGGGCGTGGCCTTGCGCTGACGGCGGCGTTCCAGCCCCAGGCTGTGTTCGCGCCAGATGATCAGGATGCCCGCCAGGATCACCAGGCCGGACCCGCCGATCACCACCGCGCTTGGCACCTCGCCGAAGACGTACCAGCCCAGGGCCACCGCCCAGATCATCGCGACATAGTCGAACGGCGCCACCACCGATGCATCGGCATGGCGATAGGCCGAGGTCAGCAAGATCTGCCCCAGCCCGCCCAGCAGTCCCGTGGTGACCAGCTGCGCCAGCACCCAGGCCCCCGGCATCACCCACCCGAAGGGCAACGTCAGCAGCGACAGCCCCGTCGAGGTGACCGAGAACCAGAAGACGATCGCCGATGTCCGCTCGACCTGGACCAGCTGGCGGACAAAGATCTGCGCCAGTGCCGCGGCCCCTGCCCCGCCAAGCGCCACGACCGCACCCAGCATCCGCAAGGGGTCGCCCGCCGTCCCCGCCTGCAGCTGCGGCGACAGCACGATCAGCACCCCGGCCAGCCCCAGCCCGACCATGCCAAGCCGAAAGGCCCGTACGTTCTCTCCCAGAAACATCCCGGCCAGCACCACGACCAGCAGGGGCGCGGCAAAGCCGATTGCCGTCACCTCGGGCAGGGGCAACAGGCCAAGCGCCCAGAAGTTCAGCGCCATCGCCGTCGTCCCGACCAACCCGCGATACAGGTGCCCCATCGGGTTCGCGGTCAGCAGGCCGACCCGCAGTTCCGACCGCAGCACCAGCCAGCCCAGGATCACCGGCAGGGCGAAGAACGACCGAAAGAACACCTGCTGCCCCGGCGGGATCTGGGCACTGTCGGCGGTCGCCTTGATCAGTGCGGCCATCAGGGTGAACACGGTCACGCTGATGCATTTCAACGCGATGCCGCGCATCGGGGAATCACTGGGGGGCATGCCGGGCGCCTTGATACCGTGGGGGTCGGCCTTGGTGCTACGACGGGATTGCACGATCTGCAACAGACATCGACACCGTGACAGGATGATGCTCTATATGCATATATATCAATGGCTTGTGTAAGGCCTTCCCCGCGGGGAAGGTGCTGGCCGCGGGAAAGGGCCCCTGCCCTTCCCCGCGGGGACGATCACTCGATCTGGTCCAGCATGGCGGCCACCGCCGCCTCCAGCTTGCGCCGGTCGATGGTCGAGAAGTCCCGCGGCAGGCGGATCTCAAGGCGACCATTGGCGGCGGTGCATTTCGCGCTGCCCTGCGGGCGCGCAAGCTGGAAGGTCGTCTTGGCCTTGGCGGTCGACGGCGGTGCGGGTGGGGCGGTCCGCGGTGCGGGCCCCTCGGGCAGCGCCTCACCCCCCTGCCCCGCATAGCGGCGCAGCACGGCCAGCTCGTCGGTGATCGACCGCGTGTCCCAGTCCTTCAGCTCGGTCCGGATGGCCGTGACCAGGCCCGGCACCTCATCCAGCCGCTGCGACAGCGACAGGCCCAGGGCGCGCGGGATCTCCTGCGGATACATCAGCACCTCGCCCAAGCGCTCGACCAGCGGGATGAAGTTCCGGATATAGCTGCGCTTCTGATAGCCCGCCGACCGGAACAGGATCGCCACGGCCTTTTCCGCGTCGGTCTCGCGGGTCAGCGGGTCCATCGCGTAATGCACCGCCAGCTGCGCCATCTCGGCAAACGAGATGTCCTTGCGGACGAGGTTCTCGTCGACCATCCGACGATACAGCGCCTCCAGCTGATCACCGCGCGCGGCGATGCCTGCGGGGATGCGCCCCCAGGTCTCGGCATCGCCCGTCTCCTCCAGCAGCTGCCGATAGGCCGAGAGCCGACGCCAGCCCTGGATCAGCTCATAGCGTCCGCCCTCGCCCGGCTCGACCCGGATCGGGTTCGACAGGCCGATCTCGCGGATCGACGCGACCAGCTCGGCCAGGTCGAAATCCGCCACCGGACGGCGATCGCGGATCAGCTTGGTCGTGTCGATCATCTCCAGCGGGATCAGGTCGGTGATCAGCCCGGCCCGCTTCAGCCGCACATGTTCCTGCGCCAACGCGTCGTTCTCAGCCCGGATCCGTGCCTCGATCGCCGCGCGGTCGCGTGCGGATTCCGCCGTCTCGGTGATGGCCGCGGCCATCGGTCCACGGCGCGCATCCTTCCCCGCGGGGACGGTCTCGGTCGCATCGTCCTGCGGCAGGTCGATGTCGAACATCCGGCGCTTGCGGCTCATTGCTTGTCCTCCAGCGCGGTCCAGGCGGCCAGCACGTGGCCGCGGAATTCTTCATAGGCCTGATCGAAGGTCGCCCGCGCCCGCCGCCATGTGCCGCGCGTCATCTCGCGATAGTCGATCTCGTAGATCGAGGACAGGAACCGGCCCGACTGCTCGACCGCCCGCGTCAGCTCGATCGGGTTGACGGCCAGACGCTCGCCGAAGACCTGACGGAAGGCGCCGAACATGGCCTGGTGCAGCTCGTTCGACGGCTCGTAGCGGGTCATCAGGAAGCGGATGTCGGCGAAGGCCTTGGGCAGGGCGATCTTCCCCGTGGGGAAGTTCTCGAACCCGTGCGACAGATCCTCCAGCGCCTCGGCCAGCTGGCCGATGAAGCTCGTGGTACTGTCATACTCCCAGTAGCCCGGCCCCGAGGGGATGTAGAGCATATCCGCCGCAAAGACGGCGTTCATCGACTGATAGCCGATCGCCGGCGGGCAATCGAACAGGATCAGGTCGTAGGCATCGTCCGCAAGACTGTCCAGGAAGCGCGACACGGCCCCGAAGAAGGTCCATTCCGGGTTCAGGTGCCGGTACTGGGCGCTGGCGAACTCGACGAAGGCCGCGTTGGCGCAGCTGGGCACGATGTCGATGGTGGGCCAAGCGGTGGGCTTGATGAAGTCGGCGGGCCGCAGCGTGCCCAGACCCATGTCGCGGATCGAGGCCGGCAGCTTGCGATGGGGCAGGGCGGTGCCGCTCTCGGCGCCGGCGCTGGCACTGTTCATGCGGTCGGTCTCGCGCTCCAGATCGCGGGCCATGATGCCCCAGACCGTGTGGTCCTCGCCCACGTCGTTCAGGCCCATGGAATGGGACAGCGTGGCCTGAGGGTCGAAATCGACCACCAGCACCCGATACCCGTCCAGAGCGGCGGCATGGGCGAAATGCAGCGCGACCGTCGACTTGCCCGCGCCGCCCTTGAAGTTGGCGATGGCCGCACGGAAGGCACGCTTGCCCGCCGGGCGCGGCGGCATGAGGGACCGCTTGCCCACGCGGATGCGGCGGCGCAGCTCGTTCACCTCCTCGAGGCTGAACCAGCGCTGGCGGCCGTCCTCCTCGACTTCCCCGAGGGGAAGGTTCGGGTCCGCCGCCAGCTTGCCCCGGAAGGTCGACTGGTTGATGCGGAAGATCAGTTCGGCCACCTCCCAGGAGGAGAAGCGGCGCAGCGTCTTCTCGTTGGCGGGGCTGAAGGTCTGCCGCCGGATCCAGCCCTGCATCTTGAGGGACTGGGCCTGCAGCCGGGCAAGGTCGTCATGGGTATACATGGAATGCCTGTTTCTTCCGGACGCTGTTTCCTGTCACTTCCGCTTTTACGCCGAACTTGCGCCTTTGGCAAAAGAGTTGTTCACTGAAAGCCGGAATTGCCGCGGACCAGCCTCTGCTGCGCGAATCGGGCCGGGACGGTCGGCGGCGGCGCACCGAAGGCTCTCGGTGGAAGCACCGCCGATTGGGGGACGGCAAGCCCACAAGCACAAAGGATTGGGGGACATCCCGGCCCGAATGGAGGACAACTAGGGAGTCCCCCTATACCAATGATACCCAAATTTCAGGATGGAATGGGGCAGGGGCATCCTCCGGGCTGGCTAGCTGCTTGACAGAATCGGATTTCAGGACGCTAATGCGGACAGATCGGTGAAAGGCGTTGGCAGGCACGACCTTCCCACCCGGTCGGGGCAGGAACCGGGACACCCGGCAGGCAGGAGCGACGATGCAGGTGATGCGACCCGTGGGCCGGGAGGCTGCGGCACGGAAATACGATCTGCTGTCGGCCCTGACCGCCCATGCGCTGGCCTCGGACGGCCATCGGCAGCGGCTGGTGCTGCGCCTGATCGCGCTCATCACCAGCCGCTACAACTGGCAGCGCGACGAGCTGTGCGTCGGTCAGCGCGAGATCGCCCGACTGTGGTGCGTCGACGAACGCACGGTCAAGCGCGACATGGCGCGGCTGCGCGAGATGGGCTGGGTCACCGTCAAGCGGCAGGGCGCGCGGGGGCGGGTGTCGGTCCTGGGCCTCGATCTGGAGCGGATGCTGCTGGACAGCCGCGGGTCCTGGGCGAATGTCGGCGAGGATTTCGTGACCCGCATGAGCGGCCAGGAGGTGCCGGTCCCGACCGCCAATGTCGTGCCCTTCCGGCGCCAGGAGGAGGGCGGCCATGTCTGGGCGCGCATCCGCGCCCAGCTGAGCGCCGAGGACCCGGCGCTGTTCGAGGCCTGGATCGCGCCCCTTGAGGCGGTGGCGCCGGACGGGCAGGGGGGGTGCCTGGAGCTTCGGGCGCCCACGCGCTTTCACGCGACCTATGTACGCACGCATCTGATGGCGCGGCTGCGCGTGGCGCTGCGCCGGGCCGAGCCGTCGCTGAGCGTGCTGCGGATCAGCTGAAGCCCCGCCCCGAGGCCGCCAGCGCCAGCCCGTCCGCCACCGCCGTGAAGACCTCGTGCGTCAGGTGGCGCGCGGCGGGAAAGAGGGCGCGCATCGTCTCGGGCACGACCGCCATCAGGCTGGAGCCGCCGACATAGACGACCTCGTCCACGCGCGCGGCATCGAGGCCCGCGCGCGCCAGCGTCGCAAGCGCCGCGTCGCGCAGCGGGCCCGCATGGCGCGCGAGGCTCTCGGCCAGGGCCTGCGGGGGCAGGGGGGCCTCCAGCCCGCGCTCCAGCATCGCCAGCGACACCCGCGCGCCGTCGTCGCGCCCGTTCGCGGCGATCTTGCCGTCCTCGACCGCGAAGGCCACGTCATGGCCCAGCTCCTCCTCCAAGAGCGCGACCAGGCGGGCCATGGGCGCGAGCTGCGTGGCCAGCCGCGCCATCTCGGCCGCCAGCCGCAGGTTCTGGGGCGTGGTCACGAAGGGGATGCGCTCCCATGTGGCCAGATCGGCATAGAGGGCGTTCGGCACCGGATCGAGGCCCGGGCCCATGGCGCGGCGCAGCGTGCCGCCGCGACCCAAGAGCGGCATGACGTGATCGAGGCTGAGCGTGCGGTCGAAATCCGTGCCGCCGAGGCGCAGCCCGTGGCTGGCCAGGATCGCGGGGCCGTCCCCGCGCGCCTCGATCAGCGCGAAATCCGAGGTGCCGCCGCCGATGTCGACGATCAGGCTGACCATGCCCGGCTGCCGCCCCGCCCCGGCGGCGAGCGCCGCGGCCTCGGGTTCGGCCATGAAGTCGACCGATTCGAAGCCCGCCGCCAGATAGCAGGCGCGCAGGTCCTCCAGCGCCTGCCCCTCGCGCGGATCGTCGGTGGCGTGAAACACCACCGGACGCCCCGAGACCGCGTGGCGGAAGGTCAGGCCGGTCTGCGCCTCGGCGCGCTCGCGCAGCTCGGCCAGAAAGCGGGTGATCAGCTGGGCCAGCGTCACCCGCTCCCACAGGATGCGGCGCGGCTCGTGCAGGAGCGCCGTGCCGAGGACGCGCTTCAGCGCGCGCATGAAGCGCCCCTCGCGCCCCTCCAGAAGGGCCGCATTGGCCGCGGCCCCGGTCAGCAGGCGCCGTTCGGCCGCGTCGAAGAAGACCGTCGTGGGCATGGTCACCCCGCCCGGCTCCAGCGCGATCAGCACGGGACGGCCGTCGGGCGCGTGCCCCGCCGCGCTGTTCGAGGTGCCGAAGTCGATGCCCAATGTGGCGTCCCGCCCTGCCATGTCCGTGCTCCTGCCTGTCCGGGGAAAGGCTGGCTGCCTAGGGACCCCGTGCCGTGGCGTCAAGCGCCGACGGTAACCGGGCGTTAGCAACTTGGCGCTAGCCTCGCGGCCTGGACCTTCCCCTTTCCGGAGCCGTGCCATGACCGCCCTGCCGCGCCTGACCCTCAGACAGACCCTCACCGCCACCAGCCTGTGCCTCATGACGATCCTGGCCGCCGTGCTGGTCACGACGCTCAGCCTGTCGCAGCGCCAGAGCCTGATCGAGAACGCGCAGAGCGCGCAGCGCGTGACCCTGCGCGTGCTGAGCCACGACCTGGCGATCACGATGGCGGCCTATTCGGCGCGCGTCGATGAGAGCGGGGCGGTGACCGACGTGGTCTGGGACGCGATCCCGGCCGAGATGGATCACGCGACGGTCGATTCGGTCGGCGCCCAGACCGGCGAGACGGTGACGATCTTCCGGTGGGATGTGGCCAAGGCCGAGTTCGTGCGGGTCACCACCAACGTCAAGCGCCCGGACGGCACGCGGGCGGTGGGCACGTCGCTGGACCCGACGGGTCCCGTCCACGCCGCGATGCTGCGCGGAGAGACCTATCAGGGGGCCGCGACGATCCTGGAACAGCCCTATCTGACGCTCTACGTGCCGGTTCGCGATGCGGCGGGGCAGGTGACGGGCGTCCTCTATGCCGGGGTCGAGATGACCGCGATCGAGGCGCTGCTGCGCCGCGAGCTGATGGTCTCGGTGGCGCTGACGGTGCTGGCGCTGCTGGTGGCCTCGGGGCTGATCCTGTGGACCACGCGTCGGGCGCTGCGCCCGCTGCAGGCGGTCGAGGACGCGATGCAGGACATCGCCCGCCAGCGCTACGACCGCCCGATTCCGGGGACTGATCTGAAGGACGAGATCGGCTCGATCGCCCGTAACCTGGAGCAGTTCCGCGACGGTCTGGCCTCGGCGGCCGAGGCCCGCGCTGCCGCCGCCGCACTGCGCGAGGCCGCCGCCGCCGAGGCCGAGGCCCAGGCCCGGCGTCAGGCGCGCATCGTGACCGACATCTCGGCCGGGCTGGAGCGGCTGTCGGCGGGCGATCTGACCGCCCACATCCCCAGCCCCGCGCATGACCCCTTCCCGCAGGACTACGAATCGCTGCGCCGGACCTTCAACGGCGTCGTGGCCGATCTGGGCGCGACGATGGCCCGCATCGTCGATGTCGCCCATCAGGTCCGCGGCGGCTCCGAGGAGATCACCTCGGCGGCGCAGGATCTGGCGGCGCGCGCCGAGACGCAGGCCGCGACGCTGGAGCAATCGGCCGCGGCCCTGACAGAGCTGACCGCCAGCGTGCATTCCACCGCCGATCTGGCACGCACCGCCGAGACCGTGTCGCGCGACAACCGCGCCATCGCCGAGGAGGGGCGCAGCATCGTGGGCGACGCCATGGCCGCGATGGGCCGCATCGAGGCTTCTGCCGAGCAGATCAACCGCATCATCACGGTCATCGACGACATCGCCTTCCAGACGAACCTGCTGGCGCTGAACGCAGGCGTCGAGGCGGCGCGCGCGGGAGAGGCGGGCCGCGGATTCGCGGTCGTGGCCTCCGAGGTGCGCGGGCTGGCGCAGCGCGCCTCCGAATCGGCGCGCGAGATCAAGGGGCTGATCCAGGAATCATCGCAGCATGTGCGCACGGGATCGGGTCTGGTGACGCGGACCGGCGGCAGTCTGGAGCAGATCCTGACCAAGGCGCGCGAGGTCTCCGAGCAGGTCGCGGCGATCGCGCTGGCCGCGGGCGACCAGTCCACCGCCCTGTCCGAGATCAATTCGGGCGTCAACCATCTGGACCAGGTGACCCAGCAGAACGCCGCCGTCGCGGAGGAGACGAACGCCGCCGCCGCCTCGCTGCAGAACCAGGCCGGGATCCTTGGCGATGCGCTGACCAGCTTCCGCTTCGATGCGGCGATCCGTCCCGTCCAGCGTGCCCAGCCCGTCGGACGACAGGACCCGCTGTCGATCACGGAGTCCGGGCGCCGCGCGATGACGCCGCGGATGATGGAGTTCTGAGCGCCGGAACCCGTGCCGCCGATCGGATGTTGGTGCGCAGGTAGTCAGCCGAGGTGTCAGCCCATGTCCGTTCAGATTCGAAACCCGATCAGCGCAGCCATGCTGTCCCTCGCACTGCTGGCCGCCCCGGCGGCTTGGTCACAAACGGCCCGGGTGGCCGAGACGCCCGACTGTCCCGCCCCCGAGTCTCTGGCCGAACCGGCGACGCAGCCTGACGCCACGGACGACGCCACGGCGGCGGAGAACGCCGGAACGACCGGGTGGAGCGGCGGAACGGGAGGATCCCAGTTGGGAACCAATGCCCAAGGCGCGGTGGACAGTTCGCCCAACTGGCAGCCACCCACCGCCCGAGGGCTGGACCTACAGGGTGACGCGGAGATCGCTGCCGTCTGCTGACACGAGAGCGGCATGGCACGGTGAGCTGCTCGCCAACTCTTGGACGGATCTGCGGCTGATTTAAGCGACTGCCTGCGCGTACTTATCAGTTTCGATGGTGTTGAAGTGCACCAAGGCGGGCGGCTGCCCGTCATGGGCGGGGCGGGGTCACTGATGGTTATGGAAGGCAATCCATTGGCCAATGGCAGTCTTGGTCTGCGACCCCGTTTCCCAAGCGTGCAGGTAAACGCATTCATACTTGATGGACCGCCAGAAACGCCCGCTGAAGACATTGTCGATGCATCGGCCTCCGCCTTCCATGGAAATCCGGATGCCAGCGCACTTCAGCCTGTCTGTCCATGCAAAGGACGTGAACTGTGAGCCTTGGTCCGTATTCATGATCCAAGGCGCGCCGAAGCGGTGAATGGCCTCATTCAACGCCTCGACGCAGAAGTCAGACTCTAGTGTGTTCAAGGTCCGCCAACCCAGCACCTCTCGGGTGAACCTGACCATGATCGCCAAGAGGTAAAGGAAGCCGCGCCGCATTGGCAGGTAGGTGATGTCGGCACACCAGACTTGGCCGGGGCGATCGACCGGCAGCCCGCCCGAGCCGGATAGGGATAGGTCTTGTGCCCCTTCCTCGGCTTGCTGGTGTCGGGCATTTGGTAGATCGGAAGTGATGAAGGTCAGAAAACGCGCATGAGCCGCATAAGGCGCCGGATGGACTTCTGGTTCACGCCGTGCCCCTCGTTCTGCAGATGCCAAGTCATCTGCCGGACCCCGTAGCGTCAGGACTCGTTCTTTATCACAGCCAGAATAGACCGGTGGCAGCCAATGCGATTGCGGAGAGGTATGTCTACGGACCCCGGTCAGGCTGGGCCTCGAAATCGACCTCCTTAGCCCAGATCCGAGCATGCGTGGTGCTAATTGGCGATAATTCGAGCGCCCGGTCAGCTGCTTCAGCCCGCGCCTGCGATACCGCCAGCCGTCGCCCGGTTCCGTATTGCCAACAACGCCTCCTCGCTGCGGGCATCCCGGTCCGAGCGGACGCGATTGCCGCGATAATAGCTAAACTGCTCTTGAACAGACCTTCGGCCGAGTAGTTGATGTTCTCGCGAAAGGCCAATGTCGGGCCGACCTCTTCCCAGAGAAGCGGCAGCAGGGCGAAGCGGGCGGTGCTTTGCCCAACTTCCTCCAGCCATCCGGCCCGTTACAGCGCCGGCGCATGCTGAGGGTCGTCCTCAAATTGGGTGCCCTAGAAGACGCGGGCGCCAAGATATCGCATCATCTCGCTTCGCCGCCTCAGCCCTGGAGCCAGCTGCTCCATCATCTGGGACGTCTTGGCAACGGACTGGCTTCTGTCTGCGTCAGGCCACAGTATCTGTGCGAGGGCAAATTGTGAGACAGGTGAGCACATATGGCAGTGAAAATGGAAGACGACGACTTCTGGACCGACCTGCCGCGTGCGGCATCCGAAGAGGCCAGCTTCGATACCGTGCCTGGCCTGGTTGTCGAGGATGTCGAAGAATTCGAACCGCTGGACGCCCAGTTCGGGTCGGCAGAGCAGGTGATCGTTCCGTCTTGGTTGCGCAATGTCCTCCGGGATGAATTGGTAAAATCGAAGGACGAGGCCGCCTCGCCGCTGCACATCTATGCCATTCTTGACGCGGCCAAGGTGCCGGGGCTGCCCGAGATGCTGGAGCAGTCCTCTCTGGAATGCGCCTGTCTGTTTCAGGGCCAGTCCGAGGAGAACATGAGGGATGTCTCTCCTTGGCTGGTGAGGCTGTCACCCGAGAGTTCGTTGACCAGGAACGTGTTCACCGCCGGCGACGCGCCTTGGCATCTCTGGGATCGGGCGCCCGGGATCGTCTTTGGGTCCGGGGCCGACATGACGGCGGTGCGACGCCATCTTCGGCGCTTCACGCGCGTGCAGGATCGGCGTGGAAAGTGGTTCATGTTCCGCTTCTGGGAGGCGGATTATCTGCTCGCCTATGTCATGGCCTTGGCAAGGAAGAAGCAGGCTGACTTCATGGGACCGATGCGGGTCATCGTGACGATCGGACCCGGCCCGCGGATCGTGCGATGGGGGGAAGAGAGCTACGGGGTATCATCCTCATCGTCGGGGGAAGCAACGTAGCGGCCCTCCGAGTCATAGCCTTCGAACGGGTCGTCCGTGGTGGTGCGGAAAACGGCACGATGGCGGATGATGAATCCCCGCTCCAGCTCCTCGGCCTGTCCCAGGGCGGGCAGCGGAGTCCGGACATAGTCACGGACCATTTCGAAGACGGCGCAGAGTCGTTCGCGGTCCAGATCCGAGCTGACATCCAGCCACGAGCGGTCGGGCAACGCACCGACGGAGATATTCTCCGGGCGGAAATCCGGATCGCCGGCCTTGGAGACGAGAAGAAACCCGCCGCCCTCTTGTGCATGACGAATCGTGACATGGCGGTCGCGACCGGCCGTCACGACGTCGCAGAGAGGGCTGAATTCGTCCATGCGCACATCCTGCATCGCCACATAGTCCGAGGCCCTTTCGCCTGCGGCGGTCCGGAACACCTCATCCCAGAGGTTGATTAGAGCATAGAAGCTGACGGGGTCCTGTGCCCAGTCATCGAAGGGAAATTGCGGTGCCTGCCGATATTTCCGAAGCAGCAGGTCGATGTAGGAGGACGGGGTCATCGTCTAGGCCATGAATGCATTGATGGTGCCTCGGACTTCAATGTCGTAGCGGACCCGGCTGTTCTGGCTGGCCATGCCACCCGTGCGGTGCTCGCCATTCGGCAAGCCGGCGGGCGGCCTGGACTGGATATACCTGATCGTGCGGGCCAGAATGCCCCATTGCTCGATCTGGCGGAAATCCCTCCGGCTTGCCGTCCGCTGCGCCCATTCATGCGTCAGGCCGGCGATGATGACGCCCTCACGGGCATGGACGGTGCGGCCTTGTACAAGGTAGGGACCGATCCCCTGCGCATCGGACCGGTTGCGAAGCGGCAGGAAGGTGCCTTGCGCCTGGATATTGATCTGGCACCAGACGCAGTTTGCACAATTGCGCAGCTGGTCGCGTTCCGCCTTCGAGCGCTCGCCAGCTTGGTTCTGTATGGCATCCGTCTCAGGTTGCGTGACGGGTCTGTCCAGATAGTCATCCACCAGGACACCGACCGCCACGGCGCTGACGATGATCGCGCCCGCCGTCGCGACCTGGGCCGCCGTGAGCCCGCCCAACAGCGCGCCGCCGCCTGCGGCAGCGGTACCGCCACCGCCCGCGCCGGCCGCGAGCGGCGCAAGGGGAGCCAACTGGGGCATCAGTATCCCTCCCGCATGAAGACCTTCATCAGATCGTAGCTCACGCGCACCCGCGTGTTGATCCCGATTCGGTCGTTGCGCAGCGAGGCTTGCATGTCCGGGCCTTCAACCTGATCGATCCCACGCCCGAAATACACCAGCATCATCATCACATAGCTGTCGTACGTAGCCGTCTCGTACGCAGCGAGTAAGCCATGGACACGCTCGAAGAGCATCTTCGCGACCTTCTCGTAATCCTCATGCGACAGTTCGGGCGTCAATTGAACCTTGCGCCGGACATGGCCGAGCACGCGACGGCGAAAGCGATCCAGAGAGACGGCCGCCAGTGCGTCCCGCTCGTGATCCTCAAGTATCCACACCATGGAAATATCCGCCGAAGGCTCGCCTCGGCACAGGATACGGCATCGGATGGCTGCAAAGCCACCGTAAAGTCCGGTGTCGGATCGTCAGCAACAACAGCTGCGGCGCATGTATGACACCGGAAACCATTCTATCCGTGATCTGGCAGAAATGTTCTTGATCTCGCGGCCGACCGTGTATCGCGCCTTGAGCCTTGAGCCTTGAGCCTTGAGCCTTGAGCCTTGAGCCTTGAGCCTTGAGCCTTCTGCTTTTGTGTAGGACCAAAGCCTGCCTGCGGCCCATCGTTCTGGCGGCGGCGGCGACCATGCTGGGCATGCTGCCGCTTCTGTCGGACCCGCTCTCTGTGTCGATGGCGGTGACGATCATGGCCGGACTGGCATTCGCGACCGTGTTGACCCTGGTCGCGGTGCCGGTCTTCTATGAGCTGATGATGGCCCGCGACGCGCGGCCCGTGCCGGAAGGGGCGCCGGATGCTGCCTGAAGACATCTCCGACGAGGCCCGGCGCCTACGGTTCGAGGGCCGCAAGTTCGCCCTGGAGACGCTGATCCGGTTCCACATGGTCCAGGTCGAGACGGGCCGGAATCTGCGGGTCGGGCATGTCAAGCTGACCTTCGCCCTGTCCTTGGGCGCGTTGGCCAGTTTCCTGACGCTGATCGGCGCCTTCGCGCGCTTCGTCGAGAGCTTTCCGGTCTGGCCCGCGGATCGGACCGGGATCATGCTGCTGCTGGCGGGCCTGAGCTGCCTGATGGTGGGCGCCCTTGTCGCGATCCTGCAGTATCGCACGCCGATCGACCGCTCGGCCGATCTCCTGCGCAGGCCCTATCTGGGGGCCGAGGCGGCGTTTCAGGACCTCATCGACGATCCGACCCTGGACGAGATGGCCGCGCTGGACAGGCTTTCCGCAATCCTGCGCAACAGGATGGAGAAGGTGATACGCCCGAAGCGGCGCGCCCGCGCGGGTGCCGCGTCCCGCTTCGCCGCACGCCTGCGCTATGTCTGCCGCAAGGCCGTGGCCGTGGAGACAGGCAATCTGGTCGGCCCCTGGCCTCTGGCGGCCGACCAGATGCGCATCGTCGCGGCGGCCGGCACGCAGGTGCGGCAGCCCTGCCATCATGTTGTCCTCTCTTGGGGCGACCGAGAGGCGCCGTCCGACGCGGCGGCGCTGACCGCGGGCCGGATGGTGCTGCGGCAGATGGGCTGGCAGGATCATCAGCATGTGCTGGCCGTGCATCGCGACCGCCCGAACCTTGCATGTCCACATGGTGCTGAACCGGGTCCATCCGCGGACGGGTCGCGCTCGCACGCTGAGCCATGATTACGCCCGGCTGGAGCATGCCTGCCGCCGTGTCGAAAGAGCGTTCGGCTGGCCGCCGGACCGCGGGCGGTTCCGCCCGGAGGTGAGGGATGGCGTGCTGAGGCCGATGGCGCAGGCGCATTGGCTGGCGCGCGTCGCGGCGCGCGAGGTGGGGCTGCGTCCGGACCCGCTCAGCGTCCGCGGGCCCTAGGCTCCAGACTCATTGAGTTTCACAGCCAGAACAAGACGGTTGCGGCGAGCATAATAGCTGAGAAGAACGTTTCCGGGCAGCGGTCATAACGGGTTGCGACGCGCCTCCAGTCCTTCAGACGCCCGAACATGATTTCGATGCGGTTACGCCTTTTGTAACGCCGCTTGTCGTATTTGACGACCTTCTTGCGGGACTTCCGTCCGGGGATGCAAACCTTTATCCCCTTGTCTTTCAACGCGTCTCTGAACCAATCAGCGTCGTAGCCCCTGTCGGCCAGAAGCCACCCAGCCTTCGGCAGGCTGCCCAGCAGCGCCGCCGCGCCGGTGTAATCGCTGACCTGGCCGGCCGACATGAAGAACCCGATCGGCCGCCCGTTGGCATCGGCGACAGCGTGCAACTTGGTGTTCATACCGCCTTTGGTGCGCCCGATCTGGCGCCCGCGCCCCCCTTTTTCACCCCAAGGCTTGAGGCCGTGCGGTGTGCCTTGAGATAGGTCGCGTCGATCATGATCGTCTTGTGCTCGGCGCTCTCGGCGGCAAGGCCGACCATGATCCGGGCAAAAACCCCGTTGTCGCTCCAGCGCTTCCAGCGGTTGTAGAGGGTTTTGGCCGGGCCGTATTCCTTCGGCGCGTCACACCACCGCAACCCATTGCGATTGATGAAAATTATGCCGCTGAGGACACGGCGATCATCGACGCGGGGCTTGCCATGGCTTTTGGGAAAGAACGGTTTCAGACGCTCCATCTGGGCGTCGCTCAGCCAGTAAAGATTACTCATCGATCAGGTCTCCTTGAGGAGCCTGAATCACGCGAAAAGCATGAAATCAATGGGTCTGGAGCCTAGCGGCGGTCGGGCATGGCACCGCTGCGCGACCGGCTGCCGGCGTCGATCCTGTCGCAAGCACGGCGGCAGCTGGCGGATGTGGTCAGCTGGATCGGGCTTCATTCGCGGCTTCGCGCGCTTGGCCTGCGCTATCTGCGGCCGGGCGGCGGGGGCCGCGTGACGGTGATCGGCGGCCGCGGCGCCATGCCGGCCTGTCATCTGGGTGCCGCCTTCGCGCTGCCCCGCCTGGTGGCGCGGTTCGGGCGCTTCCCCCGCCCCGCCGGCAAAGGATGTCCCGCCGACGTGGAGCCCCCGGGAGGAGGCCCTGCGCCAGGCCCATGACCGTGCCCGCGCCGAGCGGCGGTAGCGGCGAGACGACCTCGGCCGTCGGCACCGGGCCGAACGCGGCAGGCTGAACGATGCGCTGCGCGGGATCGATCCGGTCATCGCCGCCGCGTTCCGGATGGTGCTGACGGACGATCAGCGCGGGGCCCGCCGCGCGTTCAGCGCGGTGCCGCTGCCGCGTCTTGGCGATTATCCGGTGATGACCCCGGGCGCGAGGGCGGAGGCGTCCCGCGACGGCCGGCACCGGTCCCTGCGGCGCGGATGCGAGGGCGCTCCGATCCTGCCGATGGATCACACCCGCGCGCGGCAGCTGTGGGGTCTGGCCGGCGCGGGGGCCGCGAGTGATGCGCTGACCGATCTGCGGCGCATCGCCGGGGACCGGCGGCTGCTGGCCCGGCGCGGCCCGGACGACGCGGTGCTGGGCTATGACCTGCTCACCGAGACGGCTGACGGGCGGCTGATCTCCACCCCGCTCTCGGGTCCGGTGCATGCTCTGGGCCGGATCGGGCCGCGCCGGGCACGGCACTTCCTGGTGACGGCGGATGCGGCATCGGTCGCGATGCTGGCAGCGGCGCGGCCGGACGATCTGGTGATCGTCGCCGCATCCGGCCCGTCCCGGACCGGCCGGCGCAGCACGCAGAACCAGAGCTATGACACCAAGGTCATCACCGGCCTTCTGGAGCAGCTGGACGGGATCGACAGGCGCGAAGGCGTCACGATCATCGCCGCCTGCAACCACCCCGACGCGATCGACCCGGCGATCCTGCGCGCCGGGCGCTTCGACACGCGCGTCGAGATCGGCCTGCCCGATGCCGCGGCGCTTGCGACCATCCTGCGCCAGCATCTCGGCGGCGAGCTGCCGGGGGCCGACCTTTCAGCGATGAGCCAGATGGCCTTCGGCCTCTCCGGCGCGGATGGCGCGGCCGCCGTGCGCGCGGCGCGCGGGGCCGCCCGGCGGGAGAGACGCCCGCTGACGGTCGAGGATCTGCGCGCGGCGCTGGCACCCGACCATCGCGCCCTTCCGGCGGAGATGCGCCGCCGCGCCGCGGTGCACGAGGCCGGGCATGCCGTGGTGACCACCGCGCTCGGTCTCGGCCGGGTCAGGCTCCTGCGGCTCGGCCCGCAGGGCGGCGAGACGCGGCTGCGCTGGTTCGACCTCGACGCGACGCGCGACATGCTGCAGCGCCGCTGCGCCGCGGAACTGGCAGGTCGCGCGGCCGAGATCCTGCTGATCGGCGACGCCGGAGGCGGCGCGGGCGGCTCCGAGGACGGCGACCTGCACCGCGCGACCCTGCTCATGCTGCAGCGCGATCTCTGCTTCGGGCTGGGGGCATAGGCCATCTGTCGATCGGCGAGGGCCCGCCCGCGACGACGCTCCTCTCGCTGCCGGCCGCGATGCGCCGGCAGATGCAGCGCGATCTCGATCAGGCCTTCGCCCTAGCGCTGGATGTCCTCGGCCGGCATCGGCCGCTCGTGGAGAACCTCGCCAGCGATCTCGAAACGCGGGGCTTCCTTACGGTGGCCGACCTGGCTCTGGCCTCGGCACCCATCATCAGGGCAGCGGAAGGCTAGCATCCGGCTGCGCACAGGCCGCGGGTTGAACACCTAGGGCCGGGCCATCCCGCCTTGGCACCGGTTCAGCAGGTCCATCGCCTCGTTGAGGTCGGTGCGCAGGCGGCGCATGATCTGCGCATTGCTGTGCAGATACATCTGGCGGGCGGTGGCGTTCTCGTATTCGAACTCCAGGCGCTGCTCGAAGGTCTCGCTCAGGGCGGTCTGATAGGAATGCGCCGCCTTGGTCAGCTGGGTCGCGCGCTCGACCAGCGTGTTGCCGGCCATGCGGGCCAGCGCCTCGACCGTGTCGGCCAGCGTCCGGACCAGGCCGGTCGCGACGGCCCGGCGCCGGGCGTCGCCGGTGTCGGCGGCGCGCGCATCCGCGATCATCTTCTCCAGGGTCAGCCCCTGCTGGCCCTTCATCTGCAGGAAATCGGTTCCCGGTCCGCCGCGGGCCATCCCGGTCAGCGTGCCCAGGGACCGGCGCACCACCTCGCCCGCATTCGCCTGGCCATGCGCGACCTCCGAGGCCGATTGCGCGGTGTCGATCGCGGCCGTGCCGAGCGAGGAGACCCGCGACGCGGGCCCGCCCGCCAGCGCGCCCGCCAGTTCCAGGAAGGCCACGCAGGTGTCCTTGGTCAGCCGCCCGAACGTATAGACCTTGTTCACGAAGTCGTCCCGGTCGCGCGCGACCGTCAGCTCGCGGTGCATCGTCTCCAGCGCGGCCATCCGGCGGCCCAGATTGTCGATCCTGTCGATATGCGCGCTGCAGGACTGCGCCGGCCGGATGCGGTGGCGCCGCTCGGCATCGGCCATGTGGTTGATCCCCGTCATTCCGCCTCCAATTGTTCGCAGGTTCCCTGTCCCAACGGCTAGCCCGCCGCGCCCCCGCCTGTCCAGCGATGCGTCGGCGTGGGCGCGCGATCCGCGGGGTCTTGCCGACCGCTCGGTGAAACGCTTTTGCGGTCCGGGAGTTGCCGGTCTATGGTGGCGCGGACGACGTGACCTCATTCGGGCTTTTCGCCGAACCGATTGGCAGACGATGCATTTCGACAGCACGACCGACGACCAGACTACCCGGCGGTTGCGGCCCAGCCTGAGGCCGGGAGGGCCATGGCAGCATTTCGCGGACATGCCCCGGCTTGGCGATCTGGTGAAGCTCCGCCCGCAGCCCGAGGATGCGCCGCTGCGCTATCTGCACCGGCTGAGGTCCTCGACCACGCCCGAGGAGGCGGTGACCTATGCGGCCTTCGCCATCGTGCCGACGGATGCGACAGGCTGGTGTTACGAGTGCCTGCGTCTGATGGCCGAACATCTGCAGCCCCATGAGCGCGCGATGATGCAGCAGGTCTCGGGCTGGCTGGCCGCGCCCTCCACGCGGTTGCGCCATGAGATCCTGCGCGAGGCGCTCTGGGCGCCCGGCAGCGGGCCGTCGGTGCTTCTGGGGCTGGCCGTGGGCTGGTCCACGGGCGCCTCCGCGCCGAACGATCCCGAACCCGCGCCGCCCCACAAGACGCCGGTCGCCATCAACGGCGCCGTGCTGTCCTGCCTGGCGCGCGCGCCGCTGGACCGCCGTTCGCCGTTCCTCGCGCGGATCCTCGACATGGCCGAAACCCTGTTCCGGGCCTGAGGGGGGAGCGATGAGCCTGACCTTGCGCATCGAGAACTTCCACGTGCTGGACGACGGCGGCCCGGTCAGCATCCAGGTGCCCGAGACCGGCCTGCAGGCCGGTCGCCGGTCTGGGATGGACTGGGTGCTGCCGGATGCCAGCCGGTTCATCTCCGGGCATCATTTCAGCGTCGCCTTCGACGGCACCACCTGGTGGCTGCGCGACGTGTCGATGAACGGGACCTTCCTGCAGGATCACCGGCATCGGCTGGACGGGGCGCATCGCCTGTCGCATGGCGACCGGTTCCAGGTCGGGCATTACCTGATCGTGGCGCTGTTCGACGCGGTGCAGGGGGCGGGGCCGATCCTGCCCGCCTCGCTGCCCGGCCATCGCTTGGACCGGGTGGTGGAGGAGACGCCGCAGGACGACCCCTGGGCCATCGGCGGACCCTCCGTCGCGCCGGTCGACCCGATGCCGTCGGAATCGCGGGCGCGCCTGCCCGATTTCGGCGACGACTTCATCGCGCTGGACCAGGCGGCGCCCGTGCCGCCGGCACCTCCTGCGCCTGCACCCGTGCCGTCCGCCCCCGCTGTGCCCGTCGCGGCGGATCCGGCCGCGGCACCGGCCTTCCTGCGGGCGTTCTGCGAAGGGGCAGGGCTTGATCCGGCGCTTGCGACGGGCGTCGATCCGGCCCTGCTGGGCCGCCAGCTGGGCGAGACGATGCGGCTTGGCGCGGGCCAGATCATGGCCGCGCTGCGCGACCGCTCGACCGCGCGGCACTTCACCCGCGCGGGCGAGCGCACGATGCGCGGCGCGACCGAGAACAATCCGCTGAAGTTCCTGCCCGATGCCGAGCAGGCCATCGAGGCGCTGTATCTGCGCCCGCGCGCGGGGTTTCTGACCGGGGCCGCGGGCTTTGACGAGGCGCTGTCGGACCTGCGTCGGCACCAGGCGGCGATCTTTGCCGCGCTGCAGCCCGCGCTGCTGGAGCTGACCGCCGATCTGGAGCCCTCCGGCATCGAGGCCGAGGCCAGGGGCGGGCTGGCCGGGGGCCGCAAGGCCAAGGCCTGGGACACCTATGTCGCCCGGTGGGACGCCAAGGCCGCCAGCGAGAACGGCATTCTGGACGCGTTCATCCGCCTGTTCGCGCAGGAATACCGCAAGATGGACGGGGCCGGGGACCGATGAGGCCGACAGGAGAGAAGGGGACCCTGCATGACGCTTGACGATCTGCTGCAGCCTGCGGCCGAGAACCCGCCCTGCGGGCCGGACCTGGAACGGGCGGACGATCCGGCCTTCGTCGACTACTATTTCGAGGCCGTGGCACGGCTGCCCGAGCGCTACTTCGTTCCCGGTTCGGCCGAGGACGGGCGCGAGGATCGTCTGTTCGATCCGCGTTCGGTCGATCTCGGTTCGGAACGGGCGGCGATCCTGGCGCTTCTGGAGCGCAGCCGCGACCTGCGCCTGCTGTCGCTGCTGGCGCAGTTCCAGATCCTGGCCATGCGACCGGCCGATTTCGTCGACACGCTGGAGATCATCGCGGCGATGCTGGCGCAATGGCCAGACGACCTGCACCCGCAGCCGTCGCATGACCGGGCCGAACGGCGCGCCGCGCTGGAGGCGCTGGCCAGCCCCACGACGGTGGTGCTGCCGCTGGCGCATCTGTGCCTTCTGGGCCGCAACGATGTCAGCCTGCGCCGGCATCAGGTGGCGACCGGACGCGCGGCGCCGCGCCTCTCCGAGGGCGACCTGCCGGGTCAGGACGTCCTGGCGCCGCTGCGCGGCGATGCGGCGGCGCGGCAGGTCGCGGCCGCGCATGCCCTGATCGGCCGGGCGCTGGACGCCGTCGCGGCGATCGGCCGCCATTCGGCGGCGGCCTCGGGTGGCGTCACGCCCGATCTGTCGGCGGTGCGGCAGGTGCTGGCCGACATCCACGGCATGATCGGACAGGCGCGCCCCGAGCTGCGGCCCTGGACCGAGCGTGTCGCGGCGGTCGATCCGGTGGCCGCCCCGCCGGCGGCACCGTCATCCGATGCCGTGGCCGCTGCGCCTGCAGCCCCCGCCACCGCCATCGGCGATCGCAAAGCCGCAGAGGCCGCGCTTGGCCGGGTGCAGGACTGGCTGTCGCGGCATGAGCCCTCGTCGGCGGTGCTGCTGCTGGTCGTGCAGGCGCGCCAGCTGGTCGGCCTGCCGCTGGTCCGGGCGATCGAGGCGCTGATGCCCGAGCGTGCCGCCTCGGTCGCGCTGCATCTGGGGCAGGGCAGCGGCTTCGTGCTGCCGATGGCGCGGCTGCGCGACCTGACCGCGCTGGCGCTGCCCGATTCCGCTCCTGCATCCGACGGCGCGGCGCCGCCACCCGCGCCCCCGATCGCGTCGCGTGCCGAGATGGTCGGGCTGGTTCAGGCGGTCGAGGCCTTCTTTCTGCGGCACGAACCCTCCAGCCCGGTTCCGCTGATCCTGTCCAAGGCGCGGGACCTTCTGGACCAGGATTTCGGCACCATCATGCGCGAGCTTTTGGCGCCGGAGGGGGGTAAGGCATGACCGCGACCGCGTCGACTGCATTGACTCGCGCGGAAATTGCGCGTTCCTTTTTGTCCAAAGCATGGGATTGATCTGATGGCATCCGACAAATCGACCGATTTCCTCAAGCGCAACCGTCCACCGCGCGTCAACATCTCCTATGAAGACCCCTACGATTCCGAGAAGATGGTCGAGCTGCCCTTCGTCATGGGCGTGATGTCCGACCTGTCGGGCAATGCTTCCGAGGTCGAGAAGCCCGACATCGAAGAGCGCGACTTCTCCGACGTGACCGCATCGACGCTGGACGACTACATGAAGAGCGTGGGGCCGGCGGTCACCTTCAACGTGGCGAACCGGATGGGCGGAAGCGGCGCGGAACGGCTTGGCGTGACGCTGCATTTCGACAGCATGGACGGCTTCAATCCGGCGGCGGTGGCCCGTCAGGTGCCCGCCCTGCGCAAGCTCCTGGAGGCGCGCGAACAGCTGGCCAACCTGCAGCGCTACATGAACTCGAAGCCCAAGGCGCAGGAGCAGATCCGCAGGCTGCTGAACGACCCCGAGCTGATGGCGGCCCTGGCCGAACGCGAGACCGCGGCGCGTGCCGCGCAGGAGGACGAGTGAGCATGGCCGACGAGCAGCAATCCCACCAGACCAGCCCGCGCGACGGCCTGACCGAGCTGGACGAGTTCTCCGACATCCTGCGCCAGACGATCAAGCCGCGCACGGAGGTCGCCGCGCGCGAGGTCGACAATGCCGTGGTCGCGCTGGTGCGCGAGGCGATGGACGACCAGACGCTGGTGGCCGAGGACGTGATCGACACGATCGACGCAATGCTGTCGCGGCTGGACGCCAAGCTGACCGACCAGCTGAACGAGATCATCCACCATGACGAGTTCCAGAAGCTGGAATCGTCCTGGCGTGGTCTGGCCTATACGGTCAACAACTCCGAGACCGACGCCTCGCTGCGCGTGAAGGTGATGAACGTCTCGAAGAAGGAGCTTCAGCAGATGATGCGCCGCTATCCCGGCGCGAAATGGGACAAGTCCCCGCTGAACAAGATCGTCTACGAGGCCGAGTTCGGCACCCTGGGCGGCAAGCCCTTCGGTGCGCTGATCGGTGACTACTACTTCGACCACGGCACGGCCGACGTGGCGCTGCTGCGCGATATCGGCAAGGTGGCGGCCGCGGCCCATGCGCCCTTCATCTCGGCCGCGGCGCCCGAGCTGCTGGGTCTGGACAGCTGGACCGAGCTGGGCACGCCGCCCGACCTGTCCGAGATCTTCGACACGCCCGACTATGCCGCCTGGAACGGGCTGCGCGACAGCGAGAATTCGCGCTATATCGCGCTGACCCTGCCGCGGGCGCTGTCGCGCGAGCCCTACGGGCAGAACTCCAACTCCGTCGTCGAGGAGTTCAACTTCGAGGAAGAGACCGACGGCCACGAGGGGCGCAAATACGCCTGGATGAACGCGGCCCACGCGCTGGCGGTCAACATCAACCGCGCGCACAAGGAGCATGGCTGGACCGTGCAGATTCGCGGCGTGCAGTCCGGCGGCGAGGTGCTGAACCTGCCGACGCACAATTTCGACACGGGCGAGGGCAGCCGCGAGCTGAAATGCCCGACCGAGGTGTCGATCACCGACCGGCGCGAGGGTGAGCTGTCCAAGGCGGGCCTGATCGGCCTGATCCATCGCAAGCACACCGACAAGGCCGCCTTCATCGGCGCGCAGACCCTCTACCGGCCCAAGAAATACGTGGATGAGCAGGCGACGGCCTCGGACAACATGTCCTCGCGCCTGCCCTATATCTTCGCCGTCTCGCGCTTCAGCCACTATCTGAAGTGCATGGTGCGCGACAAGATCGGCCAGAGCCCGGACCGGCTGCAGCTACAGACGCAGCTCCAGACCTGGGTCAACAAGTACGTCTCGGGCAACCCCGAAAGCGCGAGCGAGCGCGAGAAGGCCAAGAAGCCTCTGGCCGGGGCGCGGGTGGAAGTGGTGGAGGACGAGGAGAACCCCGGCTATTACATGGGCAAGTTCTTCCTCAAGCCGCATTTCCAGCTGGAAGGAATGGATGTCGGGATGTCTCTCGTCTCCAAGCTGCCGAAGGGCAACTGAGTTCAATTTGATCTGACTGCCAAAAACGGAGGTTCGCCATGGCTGTCGACATTTTTCTGAAGCTTTCGAACAACATCAAGGGTGAGTCGCAGGACGACCGGCACCGCGACGAGATCGACGTCCTGGCCTGGAACTGGGGCCTGACGCAGTCGGGCACCACGCATCTGGGCAAGGGCGGCGGTGGCGGCAAGGTGAATGTCCAGGACATCACCCTGACCAAGTATGTCGATCTTGCCACAAACGACCTGATCAAGCGCTGCACCTCGGGTGAGCATATCGAGACGGGTGAGCTGATCGTGCGCAAGTCGGGCGGCACCGCGCCGGTCGAGTATCTGCGCATCAAGATGCAGAACATCATGATCTCCAGCTATTCCACCGGCGGGTCCAAGGACGGCCTGGACCGGATCCAGGAGACCCTGACCCTCAACTTCCGCAAGTTCGAGGTCCTCTACACCCTGCAGGAGGATTCCGGCGCCGCCGGGGCCGAGACCATGTCGGGCTGGGACATCGCCGAGAACCGCGAGTGGAACTCGTGACCTGACGCGATGGCGGCCGCGCGCGGCCGTCGCGACAGGACATCCGGATCGGCGCGAGATCGCCGGTCCGGACCCGCATGTCCGGCACCCGACCGGACGCGCATCCCCCATTCCCACAAGTCCGGGACATCATGCCCTCTCGACCTCCTGCTGCCTCCCAAGCGCCGCGCGGCACGCCTCGGGGCGAGCTTCGGGACATGTCGCTTCTGCACATCTTCCGTGACAGCGTGGCCCGCCGCGATGCGCGTCAGGGCGGCCGCGACTATGTCGAGGGAGAGCGCGACCTGACCCGTGTGAGCCAGAAGCGGCGCGAGGGCGCGGGCGAGGACGCGCTGCGCCGCAACCTGGCCCGCGATCTGGAGAGCCTGCTGAACACGATCCGCCTCGACGTCGCGGTGCCGCTGGACGATCATCCGCGGGTCGCGGCCTCGATCGTGAATTTCGGCCTTCAGGACATGGACAGCCTGTGGCGGCGGAACCGCACGCCCACCGCCCTGGCCGAGGCGATCCGGCTCTCGCTGATCCGCGCCGAGCCGCGCCTGCGCGCGGAGACGCTGGAGGTGCGCGTGGTCGATGCCGAGCCCAGCATCGACCAGCGCCTGTCTCTGGAGGTCAGCGCCGAGATGATCTCGGACCCCACCGACATCGCGATGCATTTCGTGGCCGAGATCGATCCGGCCGCCGGCAAGATCACCATGAGCCGGATGCAGGGGGTCACATGAAGAAGGCCTTCCGCGACGCCTATGAGCGCGAGCTGGACATCCTCTACGAGCGGTCGGCCGAATTCGCGCAGGAGTTTCCGGGCCTGGCCGACCGGCTTGGCGGCGTGCTGCGCGAGAACATCGACCCGACCGTCGCCGGGCTGCTGGAGGGCGCGGCCTTCCTGGCGGCCCGCGTGCAGCTGAAGCTGGACGAGGAGTTCCGGGGCTTCACCCGCGAGCTTCTGGAGCAGATCTTCCCCGAGGCGCTGGCCCCCTTTCCCAGCTGCATCGTGGTCGAGGCGCCGCCGCCGATGGTGCCCGCCCCCGGCGACCGTCCGCGCAGCCACCCGCGCGGCGCCTATCTGGACGCCCGCTTTCGCGATGCGGACAAGCGCGTCTCGTGCCGGTTCCGGCTGACCTCTGCGCTGACGCTGCTGCCGCTGCGGATCGCGCGGCTGGCCTATCACGACCGCACGACCACCCTGGGCGGGCTGGGCCAGGACCCCGATCCGCGGACGCGGGCCGGGATCGTGCTGGACCTGGCCACCACCGACGGCCGGCCCGTCCAGGCGATGGGCGCGGGCGCGATCGAGCTGCGCCTGACCGGCGACATGGCGCGCGCGCTGATGCTCTACGAGCAGTTCCACTGCAACGTCACCCGCCTGTCGCTGCGCTGGTTGCAGCCGAACGGCGATCCGGCCTTCCTGCGCCTGTTGCCCGATCAGCTGGTCCCGATCGGCTTCGACCGCGACGAGATGCTTCTGGACCGCAGCACCGCGCTGTTCGACGGCTTCGTGCATCTGCAGGAGGTCTTTGCCTTTCCGCGCAAGTTCCTGGGCCTGCGGATCGAGGGCCTGCGCGACGCCCTGGCCGCGCTGCCCGTGACCGAGATCCAGCTGATCGCCGAGTTCGACCGGGTCAGCGACGATCTGGCGCGTCAGCTGGGGCCGCGCGACATCCGGCTGAACTGCGCGACCGCGATCAACCTGTTCGAGGAAAGCTCGAACCAGATCCGGCTGGACGACCGGCGCCACGATTACGTCGTCACCCCCGATTCCAGCCCGCTGACCCATTACGAGGTGCAGAAGATCCTGCGCGTGGACGCCAGCTATGGCACGGCGGCGGACCGGGTCCAGGTCTCGCCGCTCTATGCGCTGCCGCAGGAGCCGGGGTCGCAGCGGGCGGGGTATTACTACACGACCCGCCGCAAGCCCCGCCGCCTGACCGAGCATGAACGGCGCAGCGGCGCGCGGCCCGACTATCTGGGGACCGAGACCTTCATCGCCATCCATGAACCGCCGGAGGAGGTGGTCGGCCGCCGGGCGCAGCGGCTGCATGTCCGGACGCTGTGCTCGAACCGGCACCTGCCCGCCGCCCTGCCGCTGGCCGGGTCCGAGGATTTCACCGTCGTCGCCGATCAGAGCCTGTCCTTGGCCTGCGTCAACGGCCCGAGCGCGCCGCGCGAGCCGATGACCGAGACCGAGCGCGCGGGCCCGCACCGCATGGTGCAGGGCGACGTGCATTGGCGGCTGATCTCCTATCTGGCGCTGAACCATTTCGGGCTGGACGACCGCTATGGCCGGGACGGCGCGGCCAGCCTGCGCGAGATCCTGACCCTGTTCGCGGACCTCTCGGACAGCGTGACCGAGACGCAGATCGCGGGCCTGACCGCTCTGTCGGTGCGGCCCGTCACCCGCTCGATCCGCCGCGCCGAGGGGTTCTTTCCCGCCCGCGGCCTCGAGGTGTCGGTGACCTTCGACGAGGCCGCCTTCGAGGGCAGCGGCATCATCCTGCTGGCCACGGTGCTGGACCGGTTCTTTGCCGAATATGTCAGCATCAACAGCTTCAGCCAGACCGTCGCCATCAGCAAGCAGCGCGGCGTCATCAAGCGGTTCGCGCCCCGGACCGGGCAGGGTCCGCTGATATGAGCGGCGGCGAGGGGTTCCTGGCGATCCTGCGCCGGATGGAGCGCGAGGCCGCGGACAAGCCGCGCATCGGCCGCTCGGTCCGGCTGTCCGACGACCTGGTCGATATCGGCCAGGACCCCGAGCTGGCCTTTCCCGCAACCGAGCTGGAGCGGCCCGAGGCCCGCGGTCCGCGGCCCCGCATCCGCGTGCGCTTCATGGGTTATTTCGGGCCGCAGGGGGCGCTGCCGCTGAACCTGACCGAGGAGGCGATGCGCTGGCAGCAGCAGGGCGAGGAGGCCTTCGTCCGCTTTGCCGACATCTTCGCGGCCCGCTTCTATCAGCTGTTCTTCCGCGCCTGGTCCGACGCCCGCGCCATCACCCAGCACGACCGCCCCGAGGAGGACCGCTTCGCGGCCTATATCGCCTCGGTCGCGGGCACGGGCACCGAGGCGTTCCAGCGCCATGACGCGATGCCCGACCTGGCGCGGCTGCCTCTGGTCCCGGTCTTCGGCGGACGTGTGCGCAGCGCGGTGCGCCTGCGCCAGATGCTGGAGACCCATCTGCGCCTGCCCGTCGACGTGGAGGAGCACGTCCTCAGCTGGCTGGAGTTCGAGCCCGGCGACCGGCGCGGCCTGGGGCAGGGGGGTGCCTTGGGGCGCGACCTCTATCTGGGCGACCGGGTGCAGTCGGTGAACGACCGGATTTGCGTGCATCTGCACCTGCCCGATGCCGGACGCTATCGCGACTATCTGCCGGGTTCGGCAGGCTATCGGCGGCTTGGGGACCTGGTCTTCTGGTATCTGGGCCGCAGCCAGGATGTCGATCTGGCCCTGACCCTGCCGCCCGCCGAAATTCCCGCCGGTCAGCTGGGCGCCGCCATGGCGCTTGGCTGGCTTGCCCCGCTTCGCCCCGATCCCGGCGCCGCCGCGCCCCGGGTCCAGATCGCCCGTTTCACGCTGAGCACCGGGCAGGAACCGCAGCACGAGGCCGCATGACCGCCATCACCATCGAGAAATTCGCAGGCCGCATGAACCGCGTCGGCTATGACGCCTTCCTGTCGGCCATGCGCCAGGCGCGGGGCGACGGCAACCGCCATGTCGAGCTGTGCCACTGGCTGTTCCACGCGCTGAGCCATCAGGAAGGCGACATCGCCCTGACGCTGCGCGAGGCGGGGCTGGACCGGGGGCAGGCGCTGAAGGACCTGGACCGGGCGGCGGCGGCGCTGCAGAAGAACGTGACCGAGACGCCGGGCATCTCCGAGCGGCTGGCCGATGCGCTGAACCATGCCTGGACCTATGCCTCGCTGTTCTTCGGCGAGGCGCAGATCCGCACCGGCCATCTGCTGGTCGCGCTGCTGAACGACGCGGCGCTGCGGCGCGCGCTGATCCAGCTGTCGCCGGTCTTCGAGGGCCTGTCGGCCGAGCGGCTCGGCGCCGAGGCCCGCACCATCTGGGCGGGCTCGGAGGAGGAGGACCTGCGGCCCATGGACGGGACCGGCCTGCGCGCGCCGGGAACGGCGACCGCGGGCGGGGCCGGGCAGACCGCGCTTGGCCGCTATGCGGTGGACATGACGGCCCAGGCCGAGGCCGGAGAGATGGACCCGGTCGTCGGCCGCGACGACGAGATCCGCCAGATCATCGACGTGCTGATGCGCCGCCGCCAGAACAACCCGATCCTGACCGGAGAGGCGGGCGTGGGCAAGACCGCCGTGGTCGAGGGCTTCGCGCAGCGCCTGGCCCAGGGCGACGTGCCGCCCGCCCTGCAGGGGATGCGGCTGCACATGCTGGACATCGGCGCGATGCAGGCCGGGGCCAGCATGAAGGGCGAGTTCGAGCAGCGCCTGCGCTCGGTCATCGACGAGGTGCAGTCCTCGGCCGTGCCGATCATCCTGTTCATCGACGAGGCGCATACCCTGGTCGGCGCGGGTGGCCCTGCCGGCACCGGCGATGCCGCGAACCTGCTGAAGCCCGCCCTGGCGCGCGGGTTGCTGCGCACCATCGGCGCGACGACCTGGGCCGAATACCGCACCCATTTTGAGAAGGACCCGGCGCTGACCCGGCGCTTTCAGCCGGTCACCATCGACGAACCCTCGATCGATCGGGCCTGCTTCATGATGCGCGGCCTGCTGGGCCCGATGGAGCAGTATCACAAGGTCCGCATCGCCGATGCCGCGGTCGAGGCCGCGGTCAAGCTGTCGGCGCGCTATCTTCCCGCGCGGCAGCTGCCCGACAAGGCGGTCTCACTGCTGGACACGGCCTGCGCGCGGGTGGCGGTCAGCCAGTCGGCGACGCCCGCGCGCATTGCCGACCTGCGCGCCCGCATCGCCGCGCTGGCGGCCGAGATCGCCGCCAAGACCGCCGAGGCCGATCTGGGCGGCACCGATGCCGCCCGCCTGGCCGAGGCGGCCACCGAGAAGGCCGAGGCCGAAGCGCGTCTGGCCGAGGTGGAACGCGCCCATGCCGATGAGCGCGCCATCGTCGAGGACATCCTGGCCCTGCGCCTGCGCCTGTCCGAGGAGGCCGATGCCGAGGCGATCCGCCATGAGCTGGAGGCGGGGATGGCGCGTCTGTCGGCGATCCACGCCGATGACCGCATGGTCTGGCCGCATGTGGACGAGCAGGCCGTCGCGGGCGTCATCAGCGACTGGACGGGCATTCCCGCGGGCCGGATGGTCGCCGACGAATTGCAGGCGGTGCTGACGCTTGGCGATCAGCTGCGCCGCCGGGTGATCGGCCAGGACGACGGCCTTGCGATGATCGCGCGTCGGGTCGAGACGGCGCGGGCCGGTCTGGGCAACCCCGAAAAGCCGATCGGCGTCTTCATGCTCTGCGGCCCCTCGGGCGTCGGCAAGACCGAGACCGCCTTGGCTCTGGCCGAGACGCTTTACGGCGGCGAGCAGAACGTCATCACCATCAACATGTCCGAGTTCCAGGAGGCCCATTCCGTCAGCCTGCTGAAGGGTGCGCCGCCGGGCTATGTCGGCTATGGCGAGGGCGGTCGCCTGACCGAGGCGGTGCGCCGCAAGCCCTATTCCGTCGTCCTGCTGGACGAGATGGAGAAGGCCCATCCCGACGTGCACGAGCTGTTCTTCCAGGTCTTCGACAAGGGCCGGATGGAGGACGGCAACGGCCGGCCGATCAACTTCCGCAACACGCTGATCCTGATGACCTCGAACCTGGGGACCGGCTCGATCATGGCGCTGGCCCCCGAGGGCCGGATCGAGGACCCCGAGACGCTGGAGGCGGCGCTGAAGGAGGAGCTGCTGGGCACCTTCCCGCCCGCGCTGCTGGGGCGGATCGTGACGATCCCCTATCTGCCCCTGTCGGCCGAGGTCCTGGGCGGGATCGCGGCGCTGAAGCTGGAGGCCCTGGCGCGGCGGATGCGGGACGCGCATGGCGCGCGGCTGGTCTGGGACGCGGCGGTGATCGGGCAGATCACCGACCAGTGCCGCGACCCCGACAGCGGCGGGCGGATGATAGACAATGTCATCACCAACTCGATCCTGCCCAGCCTGTCGCGGCAGGTTCTGGGCCGGATGGTGGCCGGGCAGCCGATGGGCGACGTGACCATCCGCGTCCGGGACGGCGCCTTCGACTATGCCTTCGACTAGGCCTCAGCGGACATAGACGCTGGCCAGCCCGGCGCGCAGCTCCTGCCCCAGTTCGGCGCCGAGCGCGTCGAAGAAGGGCTGCGCCAGCTCGCCCGCGTGGCGGGTGACGGCATCGGGACGGCGGGGGGTTGCGATGGCGATCAGCAGCTGATGCGTGTCGCGCGGATCGCCGAACCGCGCGACCGGAATCCGGAACCGGCTGCCTGAGGCCGACCCGACCAGGAACCGCCGCAGGTCGTGCACGACCCCCGCATCGTCGATCATCAGCAGCGTGGTATACAGCCCCGCGCCGCCATCCACGCGCCCCGACAGGTCCTGCCCGCCTTGCAGATCCTGGACGTCCAGCTGCAGCGACAGGCTGGGTGCCGGATAGGCCGGATCGCGCCGCGCAAAGGCCAGCGTCGGGCATTGGCGCGGGTCCAGCAGCACCTCCTGCCGGGTCACGGGCGTGTCGGTCGCATCGGTCAGCTGCGTCATCAGCGCCGCGATCTGCCGGTCGTCGGCGGCAAAGACCGACAGCTGGATCTGGTCGTCGCCCAGAAGCGCGGGCCGGGCATAGAGGCAGGGTTCGGTCAGGCGCTGCCGGATCTCCTCGAACAGCGCGGTGATGCGCGGGTCAGGGGCAGGGCCTGAGGAGGCAGGGGCTGCGGGGCCGTCGTCGGCCTGCGAGGGACCAGGCGTCTCGGGGGTGGCCAGCGGGACCGCGACCGGGCCCAGGATCAGCGGCTCGGGCATGGCGGCGCTGGTGGCGGGGACGGCGTCAAGAATCTCGCCCGCGGGCGGGGTGGGCAGCGCCTCGGTGACGGGGCGCAAGGTCGTGGTCGGCGCGGCGGCGGTCAGGACCTGGACCTGCGGTGCCGCCTCACCGCGCAGCGGGGCCGCGACCTCCAGGCGCAGGGGTTGCGGCGGCGCGGCCTCGGGCGCGGCGCTCCAATCCGGGCGCCAGACCAGTGCGGCCAGCGCCGCCCCGTGCAGCGTCACGGACAGCGCCCCGGCCAGCAGCCAGAGCCCCCGCCAGCGGGCGGATGCGCCGCTCATTCCCCGACCCGCCGCTCGGTCACCAACCGCAGCGGACGGTCCGATAGCTCTGGCCGCGACAGCAGCTCGAACAGCCGGGCGGACGGGGCCTCACGGTCGATCACCACATGCAGCGGCGCGTCCCCCGGCAGCAGCGCCGCGGCCAGCAGCGCGGGCTGCACCAGCACCCCGTCCAGCCGCCACTGCCCGGAGGGCAGGACCTCCAGCACCGGCGCGGGCAGCTGGCCTGCGGGCAGTGTCCGGCTGTCGGGCAGGTCCAGTTCGGCGAAGACCCGTCCCTCCTGCCCCGAGACCAGGAAGAAGAAGATCAGCAGCAGCACCACGTTCACGATGGCCAGGCCGGGGTCCATCCGCAGCGTGACGCGGCGCGGGGGCAGGCCCAGGCTCATGCGCCGCCCCCATCCGCGATCTGGACCGAGACGATGCCGCGCGCCTGCAGCGCCTCCAGCACCGCGACCACGCGGCCGACCGGCACGTCCTGGCGCAGCACCAGCAGCACGTCGGTCGTGCCCTGGGTCACCAGCGCCTCGGCCAGTCGGTCCAGCTGCGTCAGGGCAAAGCGCTGGCCGCCCGCGGTGATGCGGTCGGGGGCCAGGGTCCAGACGGCGGTCGTGCCCGCGGGGGTGACGCGGCCCGCCTGCGGCGCATCGGTCGCGCCACCGCCCCCGGCCAGGGCGCCGCTGCGGATGTCCAGCAGCCCGTAGGATGACAGGTTGGCCGAGAGCATGAAGAAGATCAGCAGCTGGAACAGCACGTCGGCCATGGCGGTCATCGAGAACCCGGCCCGCAGGTTGCGCCGCGGCAGGTCCAGCCCGATCCGCAGGCGCGGCGCCGCATCCAGGACCGCCATCCGCGCCTAGCCCCGCGCGGGCGTGGCGATCCGCCCGTGGATCGCGGTCGAGACGGCCAGCTCGATCGACTGGCGCTCCTGCTCGATCCGGCCCTCCAGCCAGGCGGCCAGGAAATAGGCCACCAGCGCGATGGCCAACCCCGCCGCGGTCGTCGTCAGCGCGGTCCAGATGCCTGCGGCCAGCAGCCGGGGATCGGCCGCGCCCTCGATCTGGGCCAGGTTGCCGAAGGCGTCGATCATGCCGATGACCGTGCCCAGCAGGCCCAGCATGGGCGCCATCTGCACCACCGCCTCCAGCAGGCGCATGCGCGCGCCCATCTGGATCAGCTCGGCCAGGGCGACCTGGCGCGCCAGCTCCTCGCCATAGGTGGGTTCGGCCGGGCGGGCGCGCAGGCCCGACATCGTGACGGCCAGCACCCGCGTCAGGACCGACGATCCGGCCCCCGCCTTGCGCTGCGCCTCATCCGGGCGGCCGTTCAGCCAGTCGTCCAGAACCGCCTGCGCGGCGGCGTGACGGCCCACGCCAAGCCGGGCGAACTGGATCACCTTGAAGATCGCGACCGTCATCGTCAGCAGCGACAGAAGTGCCAAGGCCGCGAAGACGGCCAGGCTGACCGCGGGCAGACCGTCGAAGAGAGGTGCGAACATGGATCAGAGCCCGAAGTCGATCTGCACGCGGCTCTGCGTCTCCAGCCCGGTCAGGCAGGCTGCGCCCAGGTCGTCGCCGCCATCGGCCTGGCAGGCCGCGACATCGTTCACGATGATCCGGCCGATCCCGTCGCAGGGCCGCTGCGGCAGCTCGAACAGCACGACCTTGGTCTTGCCCGCGGCCAGCGCGCCGAAATCCAGGATCGGCAGCGCCTGCACCACGCCTTCGGGGTCGAAGATCGCGACCTGCCAGGCGGCGCGCGCCAGCCCTTCGTCAAGCCGGTTCGTCGTGACCATCGTCAGCCGGCAGTCGCCCGCCTCGGTCGGGACCGCGCCGTTCAGCTCCAGCAGGATGCCCGCGCCGGGGGCGGGCTGCGTCTCGGGCGCCTCCTGGGCGGCGACGGCCAGCGGCACCAGACATGCGGCGGCAAGAAGGGCTGCGGAAATGCGCGCCATGGAAAAACCTTCCCTGAAATTACCTGTAGACGCCGATCAGCGGCATGCTCGTCGCCTCATAGCGCCGCGTGACGGGGGCGGCGTCAAGGGGCGGATGGATCGGCGATGCCGCAGGCAGGGTCGCGGTCGGCGGCAGGGCGGGCGCGGGCAGGAGGCTCAGCCGCGGGCTGTCGGGGGCCGCGACCGGAGACGCGGCGGCCACGGGGACAGGGACGACCGCCGCATCGGGGCGCGCGATCGGCGCCGGTCCGGCGGAGTGGGGCGCGAAGGGATCGACGCGTTCGGCACGGATGACCGGCGCGGGGATGGCCGCGGAGGCTGTGCCGCCGGCCATTCCGTCAAGCCCCTTCGCCACACCGAAGGCGGTCGCCGCCGTGGCGCCCGTCGCGGCGATCAGGATCAGGGCTTTCATCAGGGCGCACTCCCGCTGGTCGGGTCGAGGTTAGCACCATTCCGCCGGCCGCTCAATTCGCGTATAGCGGGAGTCGCTGAAGGAGGGCCCGTCCATACCCATGCCCGCGCCGATGACCATGGCCGCGCGATGCGGCGTCGCGGTCCTGACCGCATTCCTGCCCGTCGCGGCGGGGGCCGAGGGGCTGCGGCTGTGCAACCAGTCCTTCGACGTGCTGAACGTGGCCGTCGCCGTGCCGGGCCCGGAGGGCGGGCGGGACACGCGCGGCTGGTGGCGGGTCGCGCCGAATCAATGCGCCACCATCCTGCGCGAGCCGCTCGGCGCCGGGCCTTATCATCTGTTCGCGGCGGATGTCTTCGGGCGCGAGGTGCTGACCGGGACGGTCCCGATGTGCGTGGCCCCCCGCCGGTTCGAGATCGCGGGTCAGCAGGACTGTCTTCTGCGCGGCTTTCTGGATGCCCGCTTCCTGGCGGTCGAGACGGGGGGCGCGGCCCAGTGGACCGTCTTTGTCGCGCCCCGGTCGGGCTGATCCGCGATGTGGCTCCTGCCTTCAGCCCCGCGCCTTGGCCCGATCATCGGCCTCGGCCTGTTGATCGGGACGGCGGCCGCGGCGCAGCAGCCCTTGGGCGATCTGGTCATCGAGGCGCTGCCGCTGCAATCCGGGTCCGGCGACGCGGTGCAGGTGCTGACGGCCCTGCCCGCACCCGACGGCGTCCCGCCCGTCGATCCTGCCGCCCCGTTCGATATGCCGCGCCCGTTGCGTCCGGGGGGACCGGTGCCCTCGGTCGTGGTGGGGGATTGGGCGGTGCTGATGACGGCGGGTCCGCGCGGCGAGCTGGGTCTGCCCCATGCGGCGCGCGAGGCGATCCGCGCGCGCGACCCCGCCATCTTCGCGCGACTGCTGGAACAGGGGGCCTTCGATCCGCCGCAGGACCGGTTTGCGGCCGCGCTGCAGCAGGAGCTGGCGCGGCTTGGCTGCTATGGCGGCGGCGTCGATGGCGCATGGGGGCCGGGGTCGGCGGCGGCGCTTGCGCGTTACGCCGCGGCGGGCGGGCCGGTCGCGGCCGACGCCGACCCGGACCGCGCGCTGTTCCGCGCGGTTCTGGCCGGTCCCGACATCGCCTGCCCCGCCCCTGCGCCGGTCGCCGCCGCCCCGGCGCGCCAGCCCGCCGCCAGCCCGGCGCAGCCCGCAGCGACCGCCCGCGCCCGTCCGCAATCGGCCAACCCTCCCGCCGCCGCAGCCGCCCCGGAGGCGCCGCGCACGGGGCGCCGGATCGGGACCGGCGGGCTGCTGGGCTCGGGGGTGATCCGCTGATGGTGCAGGACGGCGTCGATCCGCGCTTCCGGCGGATGGGCCGTCAGGCGATGCTGCGGCGGCGACGCAGCCGCGGCCTGCGCCTCGGTGCGGCGGCCATCGTCGTCGCGGCCCTGTGCTGGGGCGGTCTGCGGCTGTGGCAGCCGGACCTGTCGCGGCTGGCGGCGCTGTGGCCGTCGGGTGACATGGACCAGCAGCTGGTGCAGGTCGAGGCGGGGTTCGACATCGCCCCGGTCGTGCGCCGCGACACTTTCGCCGACATCCCCGGCGATCCGCTGATCATCCCCGCCCCCGAGGCCGACAGATCGGCCGAGCGGACCGCCCGCGTCGTGCCGCCCGACCTGGCGGCGGAGCCGCGGCTGGCGGGGCAGGGGGCGACGGTCACGCTGCTGGACAGCCCGCTGATGCCGCGCGACCGGCAGCTGGTGCCCAGCCTGCCCTCGACGCGCGAGGAATTCGCGCTGTTCCGGGCCGAGCGCAGCCGCGGGCGCCTGGCCCCGGACGGGCAGGCGCCCGCGTCGCCGCCCGAGGCCCGCGCCACCAGCAGCGTGGCGTTCCTGCGCGACGACGCCCTGCGTCAGGACCTGTGGCGCGAGACCATCGTCGAGATCAGCCGCCCCGCCGGTCTGGCCGAGATCCTGTCGCAGAACGGGTTCGACGAGGCCGAGGCCCGCCGCCTGGCCGAGCGGGCGTCAAGCCGCCTCACCCTGCCCGACACCCTGCCCCAGGGGGCAGTCCTGGGCCTGCGCCACCGCGACCGGGAGGGCCGGCGCGAGGTCATCCAGATGTCGATCTATGACGCGCAGGGCCTGGTCGGCGCGCTGGCCCTGTCGGCGGCGGGGCAGCTGGTGCCCGCGGCCGATCCCTGGTCGGACGCGCCCCTCTCGCTGCGCGTCGCGGACCGGGGCGATGCAGGCGAGGCCGGCGGCAGGCAGCGCCTGCTGGACCTGATCTATGCGGCCGCGCTGCGCAACGACCTCTCGCCCGAGCTGGTCGGCCGGGCGACGGCGCTGATGGCGCGGGTCCATGACCTGGACAGCCCCGCCACGCCCGAGGACCGCCTGACGATGGTCCTGGCGGGCGAGGGCGACCGCATGGACCCCGACGGCATCCTCTATATCGGCATCAGCGGGCCGGAGGGCGAGCGGTCCTGCTATGTCGTACCTTCCGAGGAGGACGGGGAGGAGGGCTGCTTCGTGCCCACCGCGCCGCGCGCCGCGCGGGTGGCGGCGGCACTGTCGCCGCCGATCTCGGGCGTGCTGACGCAGCGCTTCGTGCCCCCCGCGGGCCAAGCGACGGACCCGGCGCGCGCGCGCGTCGTCTGGTCGGCGCCCCTGGGCACGGTCGTCGCGGCCGCAGGCGACGGTCGCGTCGAGGCCGTGCGGCGCGCTGACGGTCTGGTCACGGTCGACATCGCGCATGAGAACGGCTTTCTGACCCGCTACGATGGGTTGGACGACGCGCCCGACATCCCGGCTGAGGGCGCATCGCTGCGCCGGGGCCAGCCCATCGGCCGGCTTGGCGCGCGCGCCGGGGCCGAGCCGGGGCTGGGCCTGCAGCTTCTGTCCGGGGGTGTCGCCATCGATCCGGTGCCGCAACTGGGCGGCGTCAGCACGGCCGTCGGCTCGGATGCCGTGGAATCGCTCATCGGGCGGATCATCACCGTGGAAAGCGCGGGCAACGCGCGGGCGCGCAACCCGCTGTCGACCGCGACCGGGCTGGGCCAGTTCATCGAATCCACCTGGCTGCGGATGGTGGCCAGCTATCGCCCCGACCTGATCGCCAGCTTGGACCGGCGGGCGCTTCTGGACCTGCGCTTCGATCCCGACCTGTCACGCCAGATGGTCCGCCACCTGGCGCAGGAGAACGAGGCCTTCCTGCGGCAGCGCGGCCATGCGATCACCGCGGGCCGGCTGTATCTGGCGCATTTCCTGGGGCCCGCGGGGGCGGATGCGGCCCTGCGCGCCGATCCGCAGGCCGGCGTCCTGCAGGTGATGGGACCGGCGGTGGTCGGCGCGAACCCCTTCCTGCGGGGCTACAGCATCGGCGATCTGAGGGCGTGGGCCGACCGCAAGATGGCCGGGCAGCCGATCGCCGCGGCCATGGCGGCGTCGCCCGAACCCGTCCCGGAACCGGTCCGCACCTTCATGGCCGCGATCGACCGGATCCGGGCGGATCGTGACGGTTGAAACGTCCATGCAAATCGCGCAAGATCGACGGGCCGGGCGGATTGCACCGGCCGAATTTACGGTCAGGGTGGTCAAGCCGCGCATTTTCGCGACGCCTGTTCGGTGCGACCCGGTATCTGAAAGACGCCATTTGTCATGATGCATAACCATGTCCATCCCGTCTCCCGCTCCGGTCTGGCGCGCCTTCTTCTGACGACCGCGATGCTGGGTGCCGCGCCGGCGGCGATGATGCCCGGAGCGGCGATGGGCCAGTCCTATTTCCTCGACAATCTGGACAGGGATCCGGCCAGCGGTCTCAACCCCGGCTCGGGCCGCTGGTCCGAGGGCGACGCGATCTGGGCGCGCGAGGACGGGACCGGCCATGCCGACCTGCCGCGCGGCGCCACGGCGGTCCTGCGCCAGGACGATCCCGTGGCCCCGCCCACGCGGCTGGAGATCCAGGGCACCGTGCGTCCGGGCAGCATCGAGGTCGACAGCAACGGCTTCACCCTGGCGGGCGGAACCATCGGCCGGGCCGGGGACGGGCTTGTCTTCCGCGTCGTGGACGGGGTCCGGCTGGCCGTCTCGTCGACGCTGGCTGGGGCGGTCGCGGTCGAAGGCGCGGGTACGCTTAACTATTCGGGGCAGGCCCGAATGGACAGCCTGACCGTGCGCGGTGATGCACAGCTGGAAACCGACGCGACGGCCGTCACCGAGACGGACCTGACGCTGGAAGACCGGGCCATGGCGTCCCTGAACGGGCTGCACATCGGCGACGTCAGCGTGGCACGCGATGCGCAGCTTGGCGGCAGCGGGACGATCGACGGGACGGTCCGGTTGGACGGACGGTCCGTGCTGTCCGGCGCGGTCGGGACGCTGGAGGTCAACCGGACCGGTCGGCTTGGCCTGTCGGGCGACATGCGTGTGGACGAGGTCGCTGCGCAGGAGGGAGCGCTGGTCGTGGGTGCCGGGCGGACGCTGACGGTGGCGCAGGGCGGTCTGGTGAACGACGGCAGCCTGACCCTGGGCGGGACCTTGGATCTGGCCGATGGCGCAGCGCTGGAGAACGCGGGCGATCTGGTGATGGCGGGCGGCGCCCTGACCGGGGCGCTGCGCAACCTCGTGGGCGCCACGCTGCGCTTTGCGTCGACGGCGGCGGACACGGTGACCACGCAGGTCGGCGGCGATCTGCGCAACGACGGCACGATCGCGATCTCCGGCACGGGCGACCAGGTGCTGGACCTGGGCGGGAACGATTTCGTCAGCGACGGGACGATCACGCGCAGCGGCACGGGAACGCTGCGCATCATCGCGCGGATGTTCCAGCTGGAGGACGGTTCCCGGACCGATCTGGGTCTGGTCGAGCTGGTGGGCGAGATCGGCAATGCGGGCCTTCTGCGCGTCACCGGGGCCGGCAGGCTGGGCGGCGACCTGGCGAATGGACCGTCCGGCCAGGTGGAGGTGGACGGGGTGCTGGATGCCGCGGGCTTCGCCATCGCGAATGCCGGACAGATGACCATCGCCGATACCGGTGCCGTGGAGGGCGCGGGCGCGCTGTCGAACGACGGCACGCTGCGGGTCGAGGGTCGGCTGGTCGCCGACAGCATCGGCAATGACGGGGATCTGATCGCCGACGGGGCCGAGATCGCCGCCGAAATCGAGAACCGCGGTCGGATGACCGTGACCGGCGATGTCGCGGTCGCCGGCGACATGCGCAATCTGGGCACGCTGCGATCCGACGGAGAGGCGACGCTGCGCCTGGCGGATGGGCGGACCTTCCGCAACGAGGGCGATGTCGACGGCCGTGCCGGTCCGCTGACCATCGTCGCCGAGACGATCGAGCTGGTGCGCGACATCGACACGGCCGTGGTCGATCTGGTCGGGCGCGTGGTGACCTTCGCCGACCTGGTCTTCAGCCGGGACGGCCGCCTGACGGGCGATCTGAACATCGGCGCGACGGGCAATGCCTCGGTCCGCGCCGATATCGACGCGGACGGTTTCGACGTGCGCAACGACGGTCTGCTGACCATCGGTCGGGACCGGCTGGTCCTGCCCGACGACATCGGCCGCCTGACCGGCATCGGCACATTCGAGAACCGCGGCACGACCGACATCCTCGCGCGCAGCACGCTTGCGGCGGACCAGAGCGTGAACCGCGCGGGCGGGCGGCTGACGGTCGGCGGCACGCTGACGGGCGACGTGACGAACGATCTGGGCGCCACCCTGCGGCTGGACGGCGGCACCCTGCGCGGCGACGTGGCCAGCGCGGGAACGCTCGGAGGCACCGGCACGATCACCGGACGGCTGACCAATACCGGCGAGGCGGCGTTCGCAGGCGCGGTCGATGTGCTGGACAATCGCGGGACCTTCGCCACCGGCGGCGACCTGGACGCGGGAGAGGTTCTCAACGGCGCCCGGCTGACGGTCGCGGACGGCGATGTGCTGTCCACCGAACGGGGGCTGTCGAACGGCGGCGATCTGGTGCTGCAGGGCGGCACGGTCGACGGCGGCATCGCCAATACCGGCACGATCACCGGCCGCGGCACCCTGGGCGACGTGACGGGCAGCGGCGCGCTTCTGGTGACCACGGGCGACATCGCGGCGGGCAGCGTCGCGGGGACCGGGCGCATCGAGATCGGCGCGACGCGTCGCCTGAGCGTCGAGCGCGGCGTGCAGGCAGCGGGGGCGGTGCAGGTCGCAGGTGTCCTGGACGGCGCGCTGAACGCCGCCGCCACGGGAACCGTCCGGGTCGCGGGCACCGGACGCGTCACGGGGGCGCTGACCAATGCCGGGGATCTGGAACTGCTGGCCGGGGCGCGGGTCGACGGTCAGCTGACCAACCGCGGCACCGCGCGGCTGGCCGGCGCCGTGCAGGACATCGTCAACGCGGGCGATCTGACGGTCGCGGGCGCGCTTGGCGCGCGCAACGTCACGAACGAGGCCGCAGGCCGCCTGACCGTGGCCGCGGGCGGCACGCTGACCGCCAGCGGCGAAATCCGCAATGGCGGCCTGATGCAGCTTCTGGGCAGCACCTCGGCCCGCGCGCTGGCCAATGCGGGGACGCTGGTCCTGGGCGGGCGGCTGACGGCCGACATCATCAATACCGGCGATCTGACGGTCGGCGCGGGTGCGGCCGTCGCCGGGGATCTGGACAATCGCGGGCGGCTGATCCTGTCGCCGGACGTCGCGGCCCTGGACCTGACCGGGTCCACCTTCACCAACAGCGGCAGCATCGAGGCCGGTCCCGGACGGACCGCGCGCGTGATCGCCGACCTGCATCTGCTGCGGGCGGGGTCGGTCATCGACACCGCGTTGGTCGAGCTGGTCGGGCGCATCGACAATGCGGGCCGCTATCTGATCACCACGGCGACGCGGCTTGGGAGCGGCTTCGACAACCGCGCGGGCGGACAGACGGCGATCACGGCCCGGCTGGACGCGGCCGGGCAGACCGTCACCAATGCCGGAGAGATGACCATCGCGGCCGGCGACGGCACGGGGGCGCTGGTCGGGGCCGACCGCTTCGTCAGCTCCGGGCGCACCGTCGTCGAGAACGGCACCGTCCTGCAGGCGCGTTCGGTCGAGGTGACGGGCGGCACGCTGCAGCTGGCCGGCCGGATGGCGGGCGCGGTGACGACCCGCGCGGGCAGCCGCACCGACCTGGCAGGCGGCACCATCGCGGGCTCGGTCCTGAACGAGGGCACGCTGGTCGGGACGGGCAGCATCGACGGCGCCGTCGTCAACCGCGGAGAGCTGCGGGCCACCGGCGCGCTGACGCTGAGCGATGTCGGCAACTCGGGCCTCATGTCGGTCGCGGGCACGGGCAGCGTCACGCTGGACGGGCTGGACAACACCGGTACGGTGGCGATCGCGGCGGGCGGGCGGCTGGCCGCCTCGGGCGATCTGGCCAATGACGGCCGCATCGCCCTTGCCGGGCAGATGGACCTGGCGGGTGGCACGGGCACGCTGGACAACCGTTCGGGCGGCGTCCTGGACCTGCAGGGCGGTCGCCTGCTGGGCGCGCTGGAGAACCAGGACGGCGGGCGCGTCGTCGTCGCGGGCGACAACAGTCTGTCGGGCAACCTCACGAATGCGGGCATCATCGAGATGACCACCGCCGGAGAGGCCAGCCTGACCGTCGAGGGCGGCACCTTCGTCAACCGCGGCACGGTGACGTCGCGCAATCGCGGCGAGCTGCGCATCATCGCCGACCGCATCCTGCTGGAGAACGCGATCAGCAACCGCTTCGTGACGCTGGTCGGGCAGGTCTTCAACATCGCCCGCCTGGATTTCGAGCGTGACACCGTGCTGCGGGCGGACCTCTCCAACGCCTTGGGCGGGGTCGTGGGCGTCTTTGCCTCGGTCGACGGGGCGGGCTTCGACGTGCTGAACGAGGGCGGGCTGGAGATCGGCGACGACCGCCGCGACGGGGCGCTGACCGGGGTCGAGGTGCTGAGCAATTCCGGCACGGTCAACGTCACCGGGCGCGGCCGCCTTGAGGCCGCCGACATCCGCAACCTCGGCACGGGCGAGATCACGGTGGCCGGGGTGCTGGGCGGGCCGGTGACCAATGCCGCGACCGCGCGGCTGGTGCTGGACGGGGGGCGCGTCGAGGGGCCGGTGCAGAACGCGGGCAGCCTGACGGGTCAGGGCGCCATCGCGGGCGGTCTGACGAATGCTGGATCGGCCACGATCGGCGGCAGCGTGGACCGCGTCGTGAACACGGGCAGCCTGACCAGCCAGGGGACGCTGACCATCGGCAATCTGCAGAGCTCGGGGCGTCTGGATGTGGCGGGGGGATCGGTCCTGCGGGTGACGGACCCGATCGCGAATACCGGGCGGACGACCGTCTCGGGGCGCATCGAGGGCGGGGTGGCGACTGCCGCCTCGGGCCGCTTCGACCTGACGGGCGGCACCGTGACGGGGGCTTTGACCAATGCGGGCACGGCCAGCCTACAGGGGCGCATCGGCGGGACGGTGCGCAACGGCGGCAGCCTGTCGACGACGGGCGATCTTCAGGTCGGCGCGCTGATCAACGACGGCAATGCGACGGTCGGCGCGGGCCATGCCCTGACCGCCGCGGACGGGGTGACCAATGCCGGCGATCTGCGGATCGCGGGCACGGTCGAGGGCCGGGTGCAGAATGCCGCCGGGGCGGAGCTGCGCCTGTCCCAGGGCAGCCGGGTCAGCGGGCCCGTGAGCAATGCGGGCACGCTGAGCGGCACCGGGCGCATCGACGGCGCGCTTGGCAATGCGGGCACGGCGGTGCTGGGCGGGTCGGTCGGGGCGGTCACCAATACCGGCCGCCTGGAGGTCGCGGGGAACCTGTCGGCCGCTGCCGTGTCGAATGCCGGAGAGGCGGTCGTGGGTACGGGCGATGCCCTTTCCGTGTCGGGCACGCTGCGCAACAGCGGCGATCTGTCGGTCGGCGGCCGGGTGACCGCGGCGGGCGGCATCACCAACGTCGATGACGGGCGCATCGTGCTGGACGGCGCGCAGGTCGCCGCCGACGTCACCAATGCCGCCGGGGCGCGTCTGGACATCGTCTCCGACAGCAGCGTGACCGGCGATCTGGTCAATCGCGGGACCATCGACCTGATCGGCCAGACCGAACAGGTGCGCCTGTCTGTGCAGGACGGCAGCTTCACCAATTCGGGCGTGGTGCAGGTCAGCGGCGCGGGCTTCCTGACCATCGAGGCGGACGAGATCCTGCTTCAGGCGGGCTCGGTCGTGGACAATGCGCGGGTGCAGCTGCTGGGCGCGGTGTCGAATGGCGGGCAGCTGACCTTCTGCCGCGACACGGCACTGGAGGGCGATCTGCGCAACGGGCCGGACGGCAGCGTGACCATCGCCGCCCGCATCGACGGGGCGGGACGCGACATCATCAACGGCGGCACGCTGACGGTCGGCGGGGCCGACAGGCCGGGGCGGGTCACGGGACTGGACCAGCTGGTCAACAGCGGCACCGTGTCGGTCGGCGCGGGCAGCGTCATCGGTGCGCGCCAGATCAGCAATGCCGAGGGCGGCGATCTGACCGTGGCGGGTTCTGTCAATGGTGCGGTGGAGAACGCGGCGGGCGGCACGATCCGTCTGGCGGATGGCACCGTCTCCGGCAGCCTGCGCAACGAGGGGGCGCTGTCGGGTACGGGTCGCGTCACCGGGACGCTGACGAACCGCGGGACCGCTGCCATCGGGGGCGGTGTCGGGCGGATTGACAATGCCGGTCAGCTGACCACGCAGGGCGACCTGACCGCGGGGCGCCTCGACAACGGCGGAACGACGACGGTGCGGGGGGATGACCGCCTGACCGTGGCCGAGACGGTGGTGAATGGCGGGCAGCTTCGGGTTCTGGGCGTGCTGGACGGCTCGGTCCTGGGCGGCGGCGCGCTGCTGGGCAACGGCACGATCACCGGCGCGGTCGAGAGCCGCGGACGGATGGACTGGTCCGGGCGCATCGACGGGCGGCTGCTGAACGCGGGCACGGCCAGCCTGTCGGGGCAGGTGGGCGGCGCCCTGCGCAACGAGGGGCAGCTGCAGCTGTCGGGCGACCTGTCGGTGGGCGGGGCGCTGCGGAATGTCGGCGGGGACGCGGCAGGTCCGGCGGCCGCCGCGCCGGGCGGCGCCACGCTGCAGGTCAGGCGCGGCCAGACGCTGAGCGTCGCAGGCGGCATCGTCAACGAGGCGGGGGCGGATCTGACGAATGACGGCCGCATCGCCGCCACGATCGACAACCGCGGCACCTATCGCCAGACGGGCACGCTGGCCGGCTCGCTGGCGTCGCGCGGCGAGGCGGTCGTCCTGGGCGCGGTGACGGGCGATCTGGACTTCGTCTCGGGCCGCCTGACCCTGGGAGAGGCCGCCCGCATCGGCGGCACGCTGACTCTGCGGCAGGATTACGCGGTCGAGGCGGGCACGGTGCTGGACGCCGCGCGCACCGTGGTGGCGCAGGACACCCGCCTGGACCTGGATGGTCGTCTGGCCGGCGCACTGGCCTCGGGGGGAATCGTCGCCGTTTCGGGGCGCGGGGCGTCGGTCGAGGGCACCCTGACCAATGCCGGGCGGGTCGATCTGTCCGGCGACCGCCGGACCGACGGTCTGCTGACCGTGGGCGGGCTTGAGGGTGCGGGCGGCGCGCTGCGGCTGGACGTCGATCTGGCCGAGATGACCGCCGACCGCGTCACGGTCCGGGGCGGTGCGGTGACAGGCGACATCCGCTTGGACCTGAACCGGACCGGCAGCGGCAGCGTCTCGCAGCCGGGTCGGCGGGTGACGCTTCTGGATGTCGATGACGGCTTTGCCGCCGGGAACAGCTTCGGCTATTCGGCCAATACCGACTTCGCCGCCTCAGAGCGCATCGTCTTTTCGGTCGAGCAGATGGGGCAGGGTGGCGATCTGACCCTGGTCAGCCAGACCAACCCGGCGATCGGCGCGCTGTTCGGCAATGTCGCGCTGACGCAGTCGCTGATCGGATCGGTGGTGAACCGGCCCAGCAGCCCCTTCGTCACCGGCCTGGCCTTCGACGAGCCGGAAAAGCCCTGCGGGGCCGGGGCCTGGGGGCGCGCCATCGGCGGTCACGCGACGGCGCAGGGCGCGACCGACAATGGCGTCAGCCGCGTCGACAGCCAGATCTCGGCCACCTATGGCGGCATGCAAGTCGGCAGCGACCTGGCCTGTTTCGACGGGCGCGCCATGGGCTGGGACACCGCCTTTGGCGTGCTGGGCGGCGTGAACCAGGGCAAGACCTCGCAGCCCGTCTATGCCATCGACGGGCGCAATTCGCAGAGCCTGTCGCGCACCCTCAGCAGCATCACCAGCGCCGAGTTCACGCAGGTCTATGGCGGCCTCTATGCGACCGCGACCAAGGACCGCTGGCAGGCCGACCTTCAGGTCCGGCACGAACGGACGGACTTCACCGTGTCGAACCGCGCCGTCGGCGGCAGCGGGGCGGGGCTGGGCCTGGACGATGCCGATTTCACCGGCACGGCCAACACGGTCTCGGGCTCGCTCAGCTACATGCTGGCGCTTGGCGAGGGCGGGGGCTGGGCCGTGGTGCCCACCGCGGGCTTCGCCTGGTCCAAGCTGTCCACCGATCCCATCCGTTTCGCGGATGAGTTCGTGCTGCGCTTCGAGGACAGCGAACGCAAGATCGGCTTTGTCGGGGGCACGGTGGCGCGCACCTATGTGCAGCCGGCCGACAACACCGCGCTGAACGTCTTCGCGACCGGAACCGTCTACAAGGACTTCGCCGATCCGACCGTGTCGATCTTCTCGGGCAGCGGGGCCGAGGCCTTCGACGAGCAGCGCCTGGTCTCGGACAATCTGGGCACCTATGGCGAGGTGAGCCTGGGGGCGAACTACATCAAGGTCCTGCCCGAAGGGTCGTGGGCGCGTCAGTTCAGCACCAGCACGCGGATCGATGTTCGCTATGGGGAATCGCTGGACAGTGTCGGGGTCACGGGTCAGGTTCGCTGGCAGTTCTGATCGGGTGCAGGGGGCCGGGCGCCGTCTTGCGCCCGGCAAGGATCGAAGGCTGAAGGAAGAACGACCGCATGTCCTGGTACAGCAAAGTCGCCTGGAAGGAGGGGTTGTTCCTGCAGCCCCAGCATCTGCAGCAGTCCGACCGCTATCACGAGAACCTGCTGCACGCGCGCACCCGGCTGATCACGCCCTATCCCTGGGGCCTGTCCAGCCTGGCGATCGACCGCGATCAGGCGCAACAGGGGATGTTGTCGCTGCGGGCGGTGTCGGGGATCATGCCCGACGGCACGCCTTTCGACGCGCCGGGGACCAGCCGCCTGCCGGTGCCCGTGCCGGTTCCGGAGGATGCGGCGGGGCAGTTCATCTGGCTGACCCTGCCCGACGTGTCGCCCAACATGTGCGACGCCTCCGCGCTGGAGGAGGAGGGGGCGACGACCCGGTGGGGCATCGTCACCGAGACGGTCAGCGACAGCGCCTCGCGCATGCGGATCGAGCAGGTCCTGGAACTGGCCGTGCCGCGCCTGGAGATCGCGATCCGCCGGACGCCGCGACCGGGCTATCAGAACCTGCGCCTGGCCCGCATCGCCGAGGTGCGCGACGGCGTCGTCACGCTGGACGAGACCTTCCCGCCCCCGGCGCTGGTCATCGGCGCGCATCCGCAGATCCTGGGCTATCTGACCCGCGTGATCGGTTGGGTCGAGGCGCGGCTGGAGAGCCTGGCGCGCTATGCGACCGATGCCTCGACGGGGGGCGGGCTGCAGGCGGGCGACTATCTGATGCTGATGACGCTGAACCGCAACATCGGCGTGCTGCGCCATCTGGAGCGCAGCGTGGCCACCCATCCCGAGGCGCTGTTCCGCCATCTGGTCGCCCTGGCCGGAGAGCTGGCCAGCTTCGACAGCGGCAACCGGCTGGCGGCCGATTACCCGGCCTATGACCATCAGGACCCGCGCGAGAGCTTTGGCCAGCTGGTCGCGGACATCCAGCGGCTTCTGTCGCGCGATCTGGGCCGGGCGGTCCGCCTGCCGCTGCGCGAGGTGCGCCAGAACAGCTATCTGGCCGAGGTCGCGGACCGAAACCTGTTCCGCGAGGCGACCTTCGTGATCGAGGTCGAATGTGCCAAGCCGCTGACGCAGGTCCAGAGCCAGTTCCCCGAGCTGTGCAAGGTCGGCCCCAACACCCGCATGTCCGAGATCGTGAACAACAACCTTCCCGGAATCGGGCTGCAGCACCTGCCGAACCCGCCGCGCCAGATCCGGGTCCTGTCCAGCAACGTCTATTTCCTGCTGGAGAAGTCCTCGCCGCTCTGGCGCGAGTTCTCGACCGCACCGGCCATCGGGATGCATTTCGCGGGCGACTGGCAGCCGCTGAAGCTGGATCTCTGGGCCGTGCCTGAGAGGGGCTGATGGCGGACGAGGACGACGACAAGACGGTCTTCGGCGGCCCCCTCGGGGGCGGCCCCGGACTGCCCGGCAGCGACCCCTGGGGGCCGACGCCGGGCCCCGGGCGCGCGCCGGCCCCCTTTCCGCCCGCAGGTCCGCCGGGTGGCGCCGTGCCACCCTCCGCCTCGCCTTTCGGAGATGGCGGGCAGGGCGCCTCGCCCTTCGGCGAGGGGCAGACCTGGCTTGGCCGCCCGGGCCCCGCCTCTCCGCCCCCCGCGCCGAGCGCGATCGGACGCGCCGCCGGACCCGATCGCGGCTTTTTCCCCGACCTTGCGGTCCAGGCGCCCGCGCCGGCGCGTCCCGCCAGCCGCATTCCCCTGGCCGAGGCCTTGCAAGGCCGCGATCTGGGCGCGGGGGCGTCCTCCAACCCGCTTCTGGCGGCGGCGGCGGGGCTTCTGATCCTGCTGGGACGGCTGCGGACGGGCCTGGTCGAGCTGGACGTCGCCCCGCTGATGGATCACGTCACCCGCGAGATCGAACGGTTCGAGCGGGGCGCGCTGGCCGCGGGCGTGAACCCCCATCAGGCGCTGGTGGCGAAATACGCGCTGTCCGGCACGGCCGACGACATCGTCCAGAACCTGCCCGGCGGCGATCGCGGCAACTGGCAGCAATATTCCATGGTCGCGCGCTTCTTTCACAAGCGCGACAGCGGCGTGGGCTTCTTTCAGGAGGCCGAGAAGGCCATGCAGGCCCCGGCGCAGCAGTATGACCTGCTGGAACTGATGCTGGTCTGCCTGTCGCTTGGCTTCGAGGGGCAGTTCCGCACCCAGCCCAACGGCGCGGTCGAGCTGGCCCGCATCCGCGGCGCGATCTACGAGAGCCTGCGCCGCGTGAACCCGCGCCCGGACGAGGACATCTCGGTCATGTGGGCGCCGGTGCTGCAGGACCGGGGCCGGCGCTTTGCCGCGATCCCGCTGCCGGCGGTCCTGGGGGTGGGGCTGGCGGTGGTGGTCGCGGCCTTTGCCACCTTCGCCACGCTGATCAACCGCGACGGCGCGGCCGCCGCCGAGGAGATGCGCGCCATCCATCGCGGCGCGCCCGCGCTGCAGATCGACCGCACCGATCCGGGCCCGGCCTTCGTGGCCGAGATCCCCCAGCTGGAGCGGGTGCGCGCCGCCTTCGCCCAGGAGATCGCCGCGGGACAGGTGGGGGTCGAGGCCAAGGGCGACTACATCGCCATCCGCGTGGGCAACCTGCAGCTGTTCGATCTGGGCGCAGTCGAGGTCCGCCCGGCCTTCACCCAGCTGGCCGACCGGATCGCCGAGGTGCTGAACGCCGAGCCGGGCCCGATCCTGGTCGAGGGCCATACCGACAACGTGCCGCTGAGCGGGCGGGGTCAGTTCAAGGACAACTATCAGCTGTCCACCGCCCGAGCCGAGGGGGTGGCGGCGGTTCTTGGCCCGCGCCTGACCGATGCCACCCGCCTGCGCGTCGAGGGGCGGGGCGAGGATGACCCGGTGGGCGACAACGCCACCGAGGAGGGCCGCGCCGCCAACCGCCGCGTCGAGGTGCTGCTTGCCCGCGAGGGCAGCATCGCGCCGGCCGAGGCCGCGGCGGAAGGCCAGGACATCACGGAGACGGCGAATTGAACCTGTTCGGATTGTATGTGCCCACGCCCCGGCTGCAGGGCACCCGCGCCTGGCGATGGGTGCTGATGGTCCTGGGAATCGCGGCCTTCGTCCTGGCGGTCTGGTTCGGGGGTCCGATGACCGGCTGGCCGCCCCTGGCGCGGGTCGACATTCGGCTGTGGATCATCGGCGGTGCCGCGGCGCTGCTGCTGGCGGTGTCGCTGATCCGCTGGCGCAGGCGCGTCCGGGCGGCCCGGCGAATCGAGGAGGCGCTGGTCCCGGCCGAGCCGGTGGGCGATGCGGCGGCACTGTCGGCCAAGATGACCGAGGCGCTGGCCGTACTCAGGCGCGCGGGCGGGGCCAGCTCGCTCTATGATCTGCCGTGGTATGTCATCATCGGGCCGCCGGGGGCGGGCAAGACGACCGCCTTGGCCAATTCCGGCCTGGATTTCCCGGTGGCCCAGGATGCCGCGATCTCGGGGTTCGGCGGCACGCGCAACATGGATTTCTGGTTCGCCGAGGACGCGGTCCTGATCGACACGGCCGGGCGCTATACCACCCAGGACAGCGACGCCGTGGCCGACCGCGCCAGCTGGGACGCCTTTCTGGCCCTGCTGAAACGCACGCGCCCGAACCGGCCCATCAACGGCGTGATCCTGTCCTTCTCGGTCGAGGACATGATGAACGGCGACGCGGCCACCCTGGCGCATCACGCCGAGACCGTCCGCGCCCGCCTGGCCGAGCTGCACGACCAGCTGCGGATCGACTTTCCCGTCTATGTCATGTTCACCAAGGCGGACCTGATCGCGGGTTTCCGCGAATATTTCGCAAGCTTCAGCCTGAACCGGCGCAAGCTGGTCTGGGGCGTGACCTTCCAGACCAGCGATCGCCGCGCGATCACCCATGAGGCGGTCCCGGCCGAGTTCGACCGCCTGGTCGCGCGCCTGTCCGACGAGATCATGGACCGGCTCTCCGAGGAACCGGACGGGGTCGCGCGCATTGCGATCTTCGGGCTGCCGGGGCAGATGGCGCTCATGCGCGACGGGGTGTCGGATTTCCTGCGCCGGGTGTTCGAGCCCACGCGCTACAAGACGAACGCGATCCTGCGCGGGTTCTACCTCACCTCCGGCACGCAGGAGGGGACGCCCATCGACCAGGTGCTGGGCGCGATGTCCCAGCAGGCGCCGGGCGGCGCGCTGGCCTCGCGCTTCATGTCAGGGCGCGGCAAGAGCTTCTTCATCCACGATCTGATGCGCCGGGTGATCTTTCCCGAACAGGGCTGGGTCAGCCATGACCAGGCGGCGGTGCGCCGCGCGGTGGCGCTGCGGACGGCCGCGATCCTGGGCATCAGTGTGGCCGCCATCGGCGGGGCGGCGGCGCTTGGCCACAGCTTCTGGCGGAACCTGCAGCTGGTCCGCGCCGCCGAGGCCGAGACGCGCGCCTATCTGGTGGCTGCCGATGCGGAACTGCGCCGCGAGGTGATCGACGACACCGACCTGCGGGAGGTCGCGCCGCTGCTGCATGCCGCGGCGACGCTGCCCGCGGGCTATCGCGAGGGCGCCGCGACGCCGCTCTCCGAGGGGCTGGGCCTGGGGCAGCGCGAGCGTCTGAACCGGGTCGGCACCGACAGCTATGCCGAGGCGCTGGAGCGGATGCTGCGCCCCCGGCTGGTGCTGGACCTGGAGAAGCGCCTGCCCGCGATCATCGCGACCGGCGAGATGACCGAGATCTACAGGGCGCTGAAGGTCTATCTGCTGCTGGGCAAGCAGGGAGAGACGATCGATGACGACGCGATCCTGGCCTGGTTCGACCGCAGCTGGCGCGAGGAATATCCCGGCCGCACCGGGCTGGACCTGATCGATCAGCTGCAGGCGCATCTGGCCGCGATGCTGGCGCTGGACGACAACCGCCGCCTGCTGGTCGATCTGGACCAGGCCACGGTCGAGCGGGCGCGCGCCGCCATCGCGCAGCTGCCCCTGGACCAGCAGGCCTATGCCATCATCCAGGACGGCATCCATGCGACGGGACTGCCCGACTGGACCCTGACCGAGGCGGTGGGCGGCCCGAACGCGGCGCAGGTCTTTGCCACGCTGGACGGCAGCGACATGGGTGCGATGACGGTGCCCGCGCTCTATACCTACGAGGGGTTCTGGGGCTACTTCTACGACCAGCTTGCCGTGGTGGCCGAGGACCTGCGCCGCGATCAGTGGGTGCTGGGCGATCTGGGCGATTCCGAGGAGATCGAGGGCCGGCTGGCCCGGCTGGATCGCGACCTGATGGAGCGGTATCGCACCGATTTCATCGCCGCCTGGAACCGGGTGCTGGACAATCTGACCCTGGCCTCGCTGGTCGCGGACAAGCCGCAATATGCGGTGCTGGGGACGGCGGCCTCGGCCTCGGGGTCGCCGATCCTGGCCCTGGTGAACGCGGTCGCGACCCAGACCGGGCTGGAGCGCGAATATGCCGATCTGCCCCCAGAGGCGGGCGCCGAGACGGCGGAGGGCGGCATCGCCGCCTCGATCGGGGACCAGTTGGCCAACCGGGTGCAGTCGCGCTCCAGCGGCGTGCAGCGGATCCTGCTGGACGCGGCGCGGCAGAATGCCGGGCAGGCGGGGCAGGGCGGTGACACGGCCGCCAACAGCGTCACCGCGCCCATCGAGGCGATCTCGGCCGCCTTCCGCGGCTGGCAGCTCCTGGCCGAGGGAGAGCCGGGGCAGCGCCCGGTGGACACGCTGCTGGGCAATCTGGGCGCGCTTTGGGAGAACCTCCGTCTGGCCGAGGACAGCCCCGATCAGGCCGAGGCCGCGATGCCCACGCTGCTGAACGCGCTGACGCAGTACAACTCGCAGCTGCCCGATCCGCTGGCGCGGATGGTCACCAAGGCTGAGAGCGACGTGCGGCGCGGCGCCTCGGATGCCAGCGTCGAGATGATGAACCGCGCGCTGACCGACCGGATCACCTTCTTCTGCCGCGACGTGATTGCCTCCAGCTATCCCTTCGCCGACTCGCAGCGCAGCGTGTCACTGGACAATTTCGCCCGCTTCTTCGGACCTGGCGGCGAGATGGACCGCTATTTCACCGAATATCTGGAGCCCTATGTCGAGCGCAGCGGCGAGGGCCTGGTCTGGCGCGCGGACCAGCCCATCACGGAGCGCCTGTCGCCCGCCGCGCTGGAGCAGTTCGCCAAGGCCGAACGCATCCGCCGCGCCTTCTTCGCCGGCGGCGGCAGCCAGCCCTCGGTCGAGATTAACATCGCGCAGGTCGATGCCCAC